>CAOWNX010000094.1:292-3513 GCA_948552115.1 uncultured Bacilli bacterium | reverse complement strand
GAACGAAGTGTCAAATCAATTTTGTAAGTCGATATAGTGAAGGAATATTAAATGGAACGGATCCAGTACTGAAAGAAGGATTAATTCCAGTCATGATAGATGATAATGGAATCGTACATAAGGCAAGTCTCGGCTGGGAATGGTATAAGTATGAAGATAAAAAATGGGCAAATGCTGTGATATTAAATAATGAAAGTGAAGTTTATTATGATGGAGATGAGATACCAGAAGAGAAAATCGAGAGTTATTTTGTATGGATTCCAAGATACAAATATAAAATCTTTGATATGGGAAATTATGAAGGATTAACAACAATCCAAAATAAACAACAAATTATTGATGTGCAATTTGGAATTGATACTACAAGTGATAGTGATACTACATGTACAACACCGATGGAAAGTGGAGCAAGTGGAACTTGTAGTGTCGGAAAGTATATGACACATCCAGCGTTTCTTGCTTTTGGAACGAATGGTATGTGGGTTGGAAAGTTTGAGACTGGATACAAAGGAGCTACAACGATAAGTGAAGCAGAACAAAATGAAAACAATCCAAGTAAGATACAAATTAAACCAAATGTGTATAGTTGGAGGCGTGTACAAATAGCTAATGCTTATCTTTCTAGTTACCATTATAAAAGAGAATATGATAGTCATATGATGAAGAATACGGAATGGGGAGCAGTTGCCTATTTACAACATAGTCAATATGGAAGTCAGAAAAGTGTCCGAGTAAATAATAATTCTTCTTTTTTAACTGGGTATGCTGGAGCTCTGGAACCAACTTGTAATCATATGGGACAAAGTGAAGAATGTAATCGAAATGAAAGTACATTGCCAGGAGTAGATGGCGTTTATACATTCAATTATGATAATCCAAAAAGTGTGGTGGCGAGTACAACAGGAAATTATAGTGGAGTTTATGATATGAGTGGAGGGTCTTGGGAGTATGTGATGGGAGTTATGGTAAATGAAGCTGGAATACCATGTAGTGGCGTTGATGAAAATAGTCATAGTGGTTTTAATGGTGCATATTGTGCCATCGCTGGAGAATTGACTACAGGAATCCCAATGCCATCCCCAAAATATTATGATGTCTATCAAAGTAGTACGAGTGATTCGAATTATCAACGAAGGATTTTAGGAGATGCAACTGGAGAAAAGGGTCCTTTTTTCAATCAAAATAATCGTTTTACTGGTTCTTGGTATGAGGATGAAGCTTATTTTGTAAGGTTTGGTGCTCCTTGGTTTTATCGAAGCTTGTATGCTTTGGGAACGGGTGCAGGAATGTTTTCGTTTGGTATTCATTATGGGAATCCTGTTATTGATGTCAGTTTTCGAGTTGTATTAGTGGCTTAAAACTTGTAAATAAGCCTTTTTTTTAGTAAGCTTATTTTAGAGAAGGTGATGGAATGATACTTGCTATCGTTGGTCCTACCGCAGTTGGCAAAACTCGTTTGAGTATTGCTCTTGCTAAAATATATAATGGAGAAATTATTAATTGTGATTCGATGCAAATTTATCGTGGGCTTGATATTGGAACTGCAAAGGCTACTTTGAAAGAACAAGATGGAGTAAAACATCATTTATTAAGCATTAAGAATATTGATGAGGATTATTCGGTTTATGATTATCAAAAAGATGCGAGAGCTTGTGTAAAAGAAATTAAGTCTCGGGGACATGTTCCTATTTTTGTAGGGGGAACTGGCCTTTATTTAAAAGCTGCACTTTATGATTACGATTTTACTTTGGAAGAGGAAACAAGTGATTATTCTGCATTATCAAATGATGAGTTGTATGCGAAAATACAATCTTATGAAACTGGTATTGTTGTAGATTCTCACAATCGTCGTCGTTTGGAGCGATTATTGTTTAAGTTAGAGCAAGGTTGGACTCCAAAAGATACGGATTTTCATTTGTTATATCCAGATACTATTTTTTTGGGACTTACTACGGACCGGAATGTACTTTATGAAAAAATTAATCAACGATTTGATGAAATGTTGATTCCTTTGATTGATGAGGTAAAACCGCTTATTTTAAGTGGTGTATCATCCAAAGCTTTGCAAACAGGAATTGGATATAAGGAATTTTATGATTTTTTTTCCAATAAAAAAACTCTTCAAGAAGTGGTAGAGGAAATTAAGAAGAATTCTAGAAATTATGCCAAACGTCAATATACATGGTTTTTGAATCAAATGAATATTTCATGGTTTTCTGTCGATTATGAGAATTTTTCGAATACCATTCAAGAAATTGTAACTTATTTGGATTCTTTTTCTAACAAACTTTAAATTAGAAATCAAGGAATTTCTTTTCGTTTTTACATTTTTCTTTTTTATCAATTGTAGTTATAAGAAAAAAATGTTCTTTTTTTCCTTTTTCTATCGACAAAAATCTTCTTTTTTGGAATTTTTTTTAGGAAATGTAAAGTTTCGGATTGAAATAAAACTTCTTTTTTGTTACAATGGGATAGTAGTATAGGGAGGATAAAATGTATGGGACTTAATAAACTTAAGAAGCTTTTTACAGATGATGAAGAAGATACGTTAATGGGGACCGAAGACGAGTATTATTCAGTCAGTGAGGATGAGGCTTTGAAAGAGGCAGATAAGACGGGAAATAAAATGATTTTATTAGAACCACGAGCTTATTCTGAATCACAACAGATTGCCGACCATTTAAAAAATAGAAATAGTGTGGTTGTGAATTTAAAACGTGTTACAACCGATCAAGCAAAACGGATTATCGATTTTTTATCCGGTTGTGTGTATTCTATTGGAGGAAAGATGGAAAATATTGGAATTGGTATTTACTTATGTACTCCAAAGAATGTTAATATTCAGGGAAAAATCAGTAATGGTACTGAAAAACAAAAGAAAAATGAAGAAGAAATAGAATGGTAAAATGATTCGTTTGAATCGGGGTGAAGCATGAAAAAGTTTGGGACGAGTTTTCGGGGTTATGATAAGGATGAAGTAAACCATTTCGTACGTGATGTGACAAAAGAGTATGAAAGTATGCTTCGGAAATTAAAGTTGAGAGATCAGGAGATTGAGGCACTTAAGAAGAAGATTATCCAATATCAAAATATGGAATCTACTTTGAATCGAGCACTTATTGTAGCAGAAGATGCTTCCAATCAAATTAAAAAGGTTGCTCGTGATGAATCAAAGGGTATTTTGGAGGATGCAAAACGAAATGCTTCCCGAATTGTGAATG
>CAOWNX010000094.1:0-232 GCA_948552115.1 uncultured Bacilli bacterium | reverse complement strand
ACGTCGTATTGTTCAGTTTAAAGCAAGGTTTCGTCAAGCCATGCAAGCAGAAATTGAAAATATTGATGATATGCCAGAAGACTATTAACAGTCTTCTTTCTTTTTGGTATAATACAGTTAATTATGAGGTGGTTTTGTGCGACAATTTGATTTAAAAGGAGAAATGGATTTAGAAAAAATTCGTAATTTGAGTGGTAATGATAAAGTAGTTTTGAATGTATATTCATCATTT
>CAOWNX010000093.1 GCA_948552115.1 uncultured Bacilli bacterium | reverse complement strand
AAAAATGAATACAATGGTTCCGATGAAGAAATTAAAAATTTAATCGACGAATTTTTAAAAACGATGGAACAAAATTTAGAAGATATGAAAAAATATTTATAAAGACACAAGCATAGAATAGTAGTGTCTTTTTCTTTGCGAAAAAGCTAAGTTTTGATATAATAAAAAAAGTTAGGTGAGCATATGAAAAAACAGATTCCAAATTTACTAACCATATCTCGAATTATTTTAACACCACTAATTATTTACTTAGGACTCACAAATCACATAAAAATATTAATTGGAGTAGCAATTCTCGTAGCGCTAACTGATTTCCTAGATGGAAGACTTGCGAGAAAATGGAAGGTCCAAAGTGAATTAGGGTGTAAGCTAGATGCAATTGCAGACAAAGTACTTGTTATCGGTTTATTAATCATTTTAATTACCAGAAACCACTCTTTTTTCTATGTACTAATATTAGAATGCATCATCGCATTTCTAAATCTTTACTTTTACTTACGAAAAGGTGTTGCCAATTCTCTCATGATTGGAAAAATAAAAACTTGGATTATTTTTATTACTATCATAATTGGACTCTTAGATTTAATCATTACCTCTTTTAATATTCCAATTGACTATTTTGTTTATTTTACAGTCTTTATGCAAATTTGTAGTTTACTTTCTTACATCAAAAGTTATTTAGAAATGAAAGGCAAAAAAAAAAGACTGATTGAAGAATATCAAGAATTTTTTGAATTAATAAAGCCAATCATAACCCATCCAGAATTTCAAAAAAGAAAAGAATACATGCATCACATAGGAGAATCGGTTTATGAACACACCTTAAGAGTTTCTTTTGATTCTTATAAGATAGCAAAAAAATTAAAATGGGATTACAAAGCAGCAGCCATTGGAGGAATTTTACATGATTTCTATGATAAGCCATGGCAAACGAATAAAGAAAAAAAGCCTTTTTTAAAAAAACATGGATTTGTACATGCCGAAGAAGCAAGACAAAATGCATGGAAATATTTTCCAGACGAAATGAATCGAAAAATAGAAGACATTATAAAAAAACACATGTTTCCTTTGAATAAAAGACCACCTAGATACAAAGAAAGTTGGTTAATTTCTTTTATTGACAAAGCGGATTCAATGGATTTTATTATGCATCCAAAGCTTTTATTAAAAATCTTTTTTCATAAAGAAATTGAAGATGTCAAAAAAGTTTCCGAACACAATATCATCAACTATTTTAAAAAGAAACTACACAACAAATAGTTTCTTTCTCACGTCAAAAAAAAGTAAAATGCTTTGCTTAAAAATTAGATTTAAGATATAATGTGTATGGTGGTATCATATGGCAAAAAAGAAAACTTCCAAAGCATCTGAAGCAAGTAAATTTACCTATTCTGTAGAATTAACAGGACTTGTTTTAATACTAATTGGCTTGATTGGATTTGGATTTGGTCCCGTTGGAACCATTTTAAAAAAATTTGCCATGTTCTTATTGGGAGAATGGTGGCCAGCAATTTTAATCCTATTATTATTCTTAGGATTTTACATGTTAATCAAACGTAAATTACCAAACTTTGTTAGCGCCAAACTAATTGGAATTTACATTCTCTTGATTGTAGTACTAGTATTAAGTCATTTTACCTTTATCAATGAGTGCAAAAGTGCAGGAGACATCTTTCAGGCAACCATTGATAATTATATGTCAAGAATTGCCTCCATTGGTTCTGCAAATGCCTTATCTACCTCAGGTCAGACATCCATCGCAATTGGAGGTGGAATTATAGGAGCTGTATTCGCATTTGGTTCTGCCTCACTTTTCGGAAGTACTGGAACCTATATTGTATTAGCTTTTATTTCTATCTTTGGATTTATCCTAACCTTTAATATTAATCTTGGAAACATATTAGAAAGTTTTATTGGAGGATTCAAGAATTTAAAACCTGATCCAAAAGAGAAAAAAGAGAAGGAGAAAAAAGGTAAAGTAGAAGTTTTTGAATATGAAGAAGACCAAGAATTCACATTACCAGAAGAACCTGAAGAAATCGATGAACGAAAAATTATATCAAGTGTCGAAGAGTTGAAAAATTATGACAAAAATATTCCATCCGAACCAGTAGTTTCTCAACTAAAAGAAGACAAAATTTTACCAAATACCGTTGCAAGTGATGATGGAGAAGGAAACATCAGTTTTGTAAATGATAACTATCAACTTCCAAGTATCAATCTTTTAGATGATCCCGATAAACCAAAAAAAGTAAATTCAAACCAATTCATTTTAAGTAACAAACAAAACTTAGAACGAATTTTAAAAGACTTTCAAATCTCTGGACGTGTCGTCGATGTTCATATGGGACCAAGTGTTACCCAATATGAAGTCGTTGTTCCATCTGGAACCAAAGTAAGCAGAATTGTCGGAATTAACAAAGAAATTGCCTTAGCATTAGCAGCCAAAGATGTCAGAATACAAGCTCCAATACCTGGAAAAAGTACCATTGGAATTGAAATTCCAAATCCTGTGATTAGTGCTGTTAAAATTAAAGAAATATTAAGTAATATTCCCAAAAGTCAAGAAAATGCTAAAATGTTAGTAGCTCTTGGAAAAGATATCATGGGACGTCCTCAAACCGCAGACCTTTCAAAAATGCCTCACTTATTAGTAGCAGGTTCTACGGGTTCTGGTAAATCGGTTTGTGTCAATAGTATGTTAGCTTCCCTATTAATGTTATATCGGCCCGACCAAGTTAAAATTATGTTAGTCGATCCAAAAAAGGTAGAACTATCAAACTACAATGGCGTACCTCACTTATTATGTCCAGTTGTAACAGATCCAAAAAAAGCCTCTTTAGCACTTCAAAAAGTAGTCGTTGAAATGGAAAGACGATACGATGTTTTTGCTGAAAAAGGAGTAAAAAACATCGGAAGTTATAACGATTGGGTAGACGAACAAAACCGGGGAAATCCGTCTGCTCCCATTCCAAAAATGTTTTATATGCTTGTCGTAATTGATGAACTTGCAGACTTAATGCTTGTTGCAAGCAAAGAAGTCGAAGATTCCATTATGAGAATTACCCAAATGGCTAGAGCAGCAGGAATTCATTTGATTGTTGCAACCCAAAGACCATCTACTGATGTTATTACTGGAGTTGTAAAAGCAAATATTCCATCACGTATATCATTTGCTGTATCCAGTCAAATCGACTCTCGAACCATTTTAGATATGCCAGGAGGAGAAAAACTTCTGGGAAAAGGAGACATGCTCTATAAACCAATGGGAGAAAATACACCAATTCGTATTCAAGGTTGCTATATTTCTGATGATGAAATAAGAAGAGTCATTGAATATGTTTGCAAAGAACAACAAGCAAAATATGACGAATCCCTAACTAACTTAAATGAATCTCACATGGCTGGAGCAAATAGTGAACCAGAAGAATATGACGATCCGCTTTATAATGAAATTGTTGAATTTGCAGCTCAAACTGGAAAAATCAGTGCCTCATTAATTCAAAGAAGATTCCGTTTAGGATATAATCGTGCTGCTAGAATAATTGATTTATTAGA
>CAOWNX010000092.1 GCA_948552115.1 uncultured Bacilli bacterium | reverse complement strand
AACCTATAATATAAAAACCAACCAATTTAATTATGACATCTCTACCTATCGAATTGAAAATAACTATGAAAATCGTCATCCTAAAACAATTGAATATACTTCCAATTTAATTGAAGACTTACATCGTCGAGATTTTACCATCAATGCCATTTGCATGACGCAAAAAGGAAAAATTATCGATTTATTAAATGGAATTTCAGACATTGAGCAAAAAATAATACGATTGATTGGAAACCCAAAAAAAAGATTACAAGAAGATCCTTTAAGAATTCTAAGAGCCATACGATTTTCCAGTAACCTACAATTTAAAATTGAAGATAATCTTTGGAAAGAGATGGTAAATCAAAAAGAATTAATTCTCACACTTTCGATGGAACGAATCAAAAAAGAACTGGATTCTATATTAATATCTCCGAACTTTCAAACGGGATTCAATCTACTTTACAAAGCAGGAATTACTTCCTTACTGGGAATAGAATATGATAAGATAAAATATGTAAGTGATGTCAGTGGCATGTGGGCTCAAATAAAAAGAACCAAAGACTTAAAATTCTCTAAAAATGAAACAAAACAAATTGCCATCATTCAAAAAATATTACAAACCAAACAAATTACTCCTATGACCATCTTTGAAGTAGGTCTTTATCCGGTAAGTGTGGCAGCAACTATTTTAGAGATTCCGAAAAGTCAAATTACCAAAATGTATAAAAAAATGCCAATTTATGAACCAAATGATGTAAAACTAACATTTTCTCAAATCGAAGAAATAACCAAGAAAACTCCCAAAGAAATCAAACAACTCCAAAAAGAAATCATCCAAAAGATTCTAGAAGGGACTTTAAAAAATAAAAAAGAACAACTAATAAAATATATCAAGAAAAGAGAAGAACACTATGAATGAAACACTCTTAATGGAAAAACATTTTTCCCTTTCAACTCATTTATTAAAAGAAGCCATTCGCTTAAATTTAACACTCGAAGAATTTATCTTACTCATTTATTTTGAAGATGCAATCGATAAATCACTCAATGTTGAATTAATCAAAAAGTCGACAAGTTTATCCGAAACAAAAATACTAAATACATTCAATACCTTAATGGGAAAACATCTAATTAATGTAAAATCTACAAAAGATATCGAAGGAAGAAGAAAAGAAGAAATTTCCTTATTGCCAGTTTATCAAAACATCTTAGAAATCAAAGAAGAAGAGACAAAAAATAATACCAAAATTGATATCTATGCTTGTTTTGAAAAAGAATTTGGACGTCCCATTTCTTCCATGGAATATGAAATTATTGGAGCTTGGATCGAAAAAGGATTCAAAGAAGAATTAGTCTATGAAGCTTTAAAGGAAGCTGTTTATAACGGCGTAACGAATCTTCGTTACATTGACAAAATTTTATATGAATGGCAGAAAAAAGGATACAAAACTCCAAAAGAAGTAAAAGCAGGACTAATAAGAAGAGAGGAGCCAAAAACAGAACCAATCTTTGATTACGATTGGTTAAACGACCATGACGAATAAAATAATAGAATATTTAGACGAATTATATCCCGATGCTCATTGTGAATTAAATTACGAAAAAGATTATGAATTATTAATTGCTGTCGTATTAAGTGCTCAATGTACCGACAAACGTGTCAATCAAGTAACCAAAGAATTATTTCAAAATAGAACCCTACAAGACATTAATGATTTAGATATCAAAGAAATCGAAAGAATAATAAGACCAGTTGGAACTCATACAAGAAAATCTTGTTATATTAAAGAGATTTCAAAATCCCTTCTCGAAAATTATCAAGGTACAGTTCCTAATAATCGCAAGTATTTAGAATCATTAAATGGAGTAGGGCATAAAACTTGTAATGTTGTTCTATCAAACCTCTATGATGTTCCTTGCATTGCTGTAGATACCCATGTTTCAAGGGTTGCCAAACGTCTAAATTTCGCAAAAGAAACCGACGATGTGAAAATGATAGAACAAAAACTAATGAAGAAATTTCCAAAAGAAAAGTGGAGCAAACTTCATCATCAACTTGTCTTATTTGGAAGATACAACTGTAAAAGTTTAAAACCAAATTGTGAATCTTGTAAATTAAAAGAAGAATGTAAGTACTTCAAAGCTATCAAATAAATACTTATAATCGATTTCAAAATAAGAAATAAGAGCTTAAAATAAAAATATAAATTATAACTGGAATAAAAATCATCTTTGTTGAAAAAATTTATACACACAAAGGTGGTGATGTGGAATAGCTAATGAATTGTGGAATAAAAAAGAAAGAGAGGGATAATTTTGGAAAAATCCACAAAAAAATTTAAAAATGGATTCGTAGCATTTCTATGTTTTGGAATGTTATTATCCACTCTTCCACTAGTAAATGCACAAGTTCAAAAAAGTGATGAATACGAAGTAGGGGAAATGGTTGAAAAAAGGGAAATGTATAGTAAACATTTTCAAAATGAAGACGGAACAATAAGAGCAGTTACCTATAATGAACCCATTCATTACCAAGATAGCCATGGAGATTGGAAAAATATAGATAACACAATCATAAGTGATGTTTCCTATCAGCCATCTGGTTTTTCAAAAAAAGTGAACAAAGAACAATATTATACTTCAAAAGATAATCCCTATATTAAAGTTTTATTTAATAAAGAAACAAGCGAAACAAATTTGATAAAACTAAATATTGATGGATATGATATTTCATGGGGAATCAGTGATTTACAAGATTCCGTTGCAAGTCCATTAAACGAAACCAAAAGTAATGACCCATACAATTTAACAAATGTGAATGGTGGAGTAAAATATGCCAATGCATTTTTGAATGCTGACTTATATTACTACATCACTTCCAATAACTTAAAAGAAGAAATCCTACTAAACGAAAAAAGCAATATCAATCAGATAATTTATAACATTGAAACGGATTTAGTTCCAATAAAAACAGAACATAACTTAGTAATATTTCAAAATGAGAAACAAGAAAACATCTTTAGTTTTCAAAATCCTTACCTCTATGATAGTGCAGAAAAATCAAGTACATCCTTTCTTACGACAGTAACCATTCAAAAAATAGAAAATGGATATCAATTAATCTATCAATTCGATGAGGAATGGTTAAATAGTGAGGAAAGAGTTTATCCAATTACAATAGATCCAATCGTTACAAATAATAGAAGTCCTGTAAATGTTTGGGATACTTATGTTCATCCAGGAGATTCTGCATCACATAATCATGTAAATGAAGATCGATTATGGGTAGGAAATCAACACCAGAAGTAGAGCACTAATCAATTGGGCAAGCTTACCAAATATCTCAGGAAACATTATAAGTTCCCACTTAGGTCTTACATACTTTAAAGGAACATCAACTTGGGGACCAATTTCACTATGGAAAATCAATACTCCTTGGGATAGTATGACACTAACTTGGGCAGACCATAATGTAATGAATTATGAACTTCTATATTCTAATTTATATCCGTCTCCACATGATGGATATTATGGCTTCAATTTAGAAATAACAAACACAGTAAAAGAATGGTACAAAAATCCAAGTACTAAA
>CAOWNX010000091.1 GCA_948552115.1 uncultured Bacilli bacterium | reverse complement strand
TTTTTATTTTATAACACTAAGTTTATCACATAATTAATATTATATCTAGGAAATTGATATTTTTAAAAGTAAAATTTTGCCCAAGAAAAAGAATGAGTTAAACAACCCATTCTCCATAATAAGATTTCATTTTTTCTAAACCTTTTTTCTCATAACGTGAAACCATAACCTGAGTCATATGTAACTTTTGGGCTGTCTCACTTTGCGTCATATCTTTAAAATAACGACACTCAATAATGTTTTTTTCATCTGGATTTAAAGATTCTATACACTCTTGTAACGTCAAACTATCATCAAGTGAAACCTTCTCTTCCTTGGCAATTGTTTCATAATAACTTCTCTCATCACTAGAAACATCATCCAAACTACACATAACAGCACTTCCAGAAGTAACAATCTGTTCCACCAAATTGACATCCATTTCTAAAAAAGAAGCCACTTCTTGATTACTAGGAATCTTATGAAGTTTTTGAGCCATTGCACTTCGTGTCATTTCAATTCTTTGATAAGACCTTAAAATATCTCGACTAATCTTAATACTTTGATTCTTATAAACCATTTGATACATTTCTCCAAACACATAATCATAAGCATAAGTAGAAAACTTTGTCGTTCCATTTTTTTTATAATTTTGATAGGCTTTCATAATTCCCAAAGCACCAGCTTGATACAACTCTTCCTTATCTGGATAATAAAATTTCGAAGCAACACTACGAATTAACCACTCATTCATTTTTACAATGTCTTCTGTTTGCATAAGTTCACCTAAACCTTTAAAAGATTTAAAGCGGTAACTTCAGAATCAGTTTGCTTGATTCGTAATCGCTTTATTCTCTGTTTCAAATTTTCTGGTACTTCACACAAATACACACTACCTTGATTGCTTCTCATTGCATACTTCGTTCGAATGATTGCATCCATTCCTGCATCATCAATGTTAGAAATAGAAAATAAATTATATACCAAATACTTAATTCGATGTTTTAATAATACTGGAATTAGATACTGATTAATCTTATAAGTATTTTTCCTTGTTAAATTCCCATCAAGTCGAACAAACAAAACACCCTTACAATACTCTAAATCCATATATAACATGTTTATTTTTTCTCCTTACTATATGAATATAGAACAAAATAAAGACTTATTAAACATCTTCGACAAAATAAGATAAAGAATTCTATTAAAACGTTTAAGAATTATTTCCAAACGTTTCTTTCATGAGTACTTTGGCTTTTTCAATACTTTCTTCATCGGGTATCATAACATAAGTCTTATGTCCACGCATCGAATAAACATACTCACTACCATCTGTTCCTTCAAGTACATTACTCTGAATTTGCCATTCAAAACCTTTATCAATTTGCTTTTGAATAAAAGAAATAATATCTTGAATATCCATATTTGTATCAAAACTTCCGTCCAAAGCATTTAAAATTTTCGGATAACTCATCAATATAGATGGACTTGCTATTTTTTGAATCAAAGCAGAAAGTACCTTTTGCTGATGCTCAACCCGTTTACGATCTCCAGTCAAAAAACTTTTTCTCTCACGAGAATATGCAAGAGCTTCTTTACCATTTAAACGAATTGTTCCTACATCAAAATGATAAGTAACAAATTCTTTTAATGGTTCATCATAATAATGAGCAGTAAATTCCTCATCATTTGAAATATCGACACCACCTACAGCCTCTACTAAATTCACCAAAGAAGAAAAATTTATCTTTAAATAATAATCCATTTCAATATCAAAAAGATTTTCTAATGTTTTCATTGAAGTATCAATTCCATATAAAGAAGCATGCGTAAGTTTATCATAATCATCCATTCCCTCTAAAGACACATAATAATCTCTTGGAATACTTGTCAAAAGAATTTGTTGCGTAATAGGATTTACAGTAATTATCATATTCACATCACTTCGAGACACTTGAGAAATAGAACCATAATCATCCGTACCCGAAACATAAATATGAAAAGGTTTTTTTGTAAGTTCTCCTTCTATCACTTTTTTCTTTTCTGTCTTAATAGGAATAGAAATTGTTTCCAACACCTTCACTTGATTTTTAAAATCTTCATTAATTTCACTAAAAATATTTTTTTGGGCTTCTTCCATGACAATAACTCGTAAATTCTTACTTAACAGAGCATCAACCAAAGAAGAATTATCCTTTTCTTCTAAAGTCAAAGAAGTACGTTTTTTCACCTCATTTTGTAACTCTTTTGCCCCATCCGTAAACTTCGTACTAGGTACTCCAATCTTCCCAGTTTTTAATTCACTTAAATTTTCATAATCACTTGTATTTAATACTAAGACTTGATAATTTTCATAATGTTCTCGATTTTGAAAAGCATTTTTAAAAAAACCTAACGTAATACTTTCATAAAAAATACCTATCACAAGTACAATACTAAAAAAAATAGAAAAAAAACAACCCAAAAGTCGGCGATTCCACTTTTTACTAGAAACTAAAAAAAGAAAAAATAAATTAAGAACAATCAGAATAATACCTACTACACTTAAATATTTCATCGGAAAAATTCCAATTCGACTACCTAGAAAAAAAGCAATCAAACTAATCAAAAAAAACAAAAACCAAAAGCTTTTAAAAATAACCGATTTTTTTAACTTTCTTTTCTTTGTTTGTTTCGCCAAAACAGTCACCTTCTCCCTAAATTATACTAAAATGAAAGAAAAAAAAGAAAGAATTATGTCGAAAGACGTAAAGAATTAGTAAAGAAAAAATATAGTTTTATAATGCAAATAAATTTATTTTTTGTTAAAATAAAACTGAGGAAAAGGTTGAAAAAAATAATTAAATTAAAACACGCAAAAGGAGTTCAAAAATAATATTTTTTTGAACTATAAGTCAATGAAGACTATAAAATAAGCAGATCTTTGAAAGAGTAAACTGTTATTAGGTATTCTGCAAAGTAATGTTGTAACCTAAATTAGTTAAATAAGAAATCATTTCTTCAGGAGTATTTTGAATATTTTTATGGGATTTAAAATTTCTATCCAATAGATTTTCAAATCTTTGATAATCAAAAACCTCACCAGTAAGTAAAATATGATATATGCTAGTAAGTAATAATCTTGCAATAGCAATAATCGCTTTCTTGTGTCCACGTCGTCTTTTTAAAGATTCATACCTAGCTTTAATATAAGGACATGACTTATCTTTGATGGCACACAAAGCACATTGAACAAGTAAAGGTTTAATATAAATACCAGCTTTAGTAATTCTAACGGATTTCTTTTTCTTGGCAGATTCATTACATCTAGGAGTAAGACCTGCCCAAGAACAAAGATGTTTGTCATCAACAAAAATATTCATATTTGTACCAATTTCTGCTATAATAAATATCGCTGATATTTCTTTTATACCAGGAACTGTTAAAAGAAGATTAATTTCAGTTGAATATTGAATAGCAAGTTTTAATATTTGCTCTTCCAATTCATTAATTGAATCATAATGTTTTAGAACAATATTCATTTTTGATGATTGAGACTCGTCAAAATTACCATTGATAGATTTCAAAATCTCTTCAGGTAATGATTTCAAATTTTTACGAAGTAATGGTGTAATATCTTCTAAAGTTAATTTTGGATTAGAAAGCATTAACTTTAAGATGGATTGAGATGTTTTACCAAAAACATCAGTTACAACATTAGCAA
>CAOWNX010000090.1:3554-3770 GCA_948552115.1 uncultured Bacilli bacterium | reverse complement strand
TACTTTTGAAACAATGTTTGAAATTCTACATCAAAATATTCTTTCTGATAAAAATGAACCAAATCGAGAACAGGACTATCAATCTTACTCTTTTCCCAACTAATCAAATAATCCTGATCACTTTTCAAATAATGATCCAAACTCAGATTATTATGAATAAAACTTACTCGTTGCTTTCCGTTTTTCTTAACGAGTTCAAACCAATCATCCAATTCT
>CAOWNX010000090.1:0-3544 GCA_948552115.1 uncultured Bacilli bacterium | reverse complement strand
AACAATATAAAATCTTAGAAAAATTTCTTAAAAAAAGATAATGACTGGGGGAAGGATAAACTTCGTGAAAACATTCTTCGAACAATCCATCATAATATTGACGTAAATACAATACATTCGATTCAATATTTTCATAAATTTCTTGATACGTATCTTGACTAACATTCTTAAAAAATGTTGTTTTTTGATGCAGCGATGCAACCACATCCATCAAATCTTGTGCCTTTTGCTCCTTTGGCATCAACGTATCTTCGACATAAGAAAAAACATGAACACCATCTCGACTATCATCAACCAGTGGAGGAAAAGAAGAAAAATTTCTACTTCGTAAATATTGATAAATACTTTTTAAATCTTTCTCCTTTGGCTTTACAACAAACTTTCCACTTGTACTTTCTAAAACCGTAACATGCCCCTGAATTGTATATCGATACGGTTTATAAACATCTTTTAAAACTTGATAAGACTTATTCATCTTCTCTTGGAATAATGATTTTATCTCCTGCCGAAATATTACTCATATCATTATATTCACTTAAAACATTTAAGTTAGAATGATACATCGTACAAATTGTTTCTACCGTTTCTCCATTATTGACAACATGAATATGATAAGTTGCATAACTATCATCCATCGGATTCACATTTTGAATAATTGTCTCTTCACTTTCTTTCATTTCTTCTTTTTTTTCATTCGTTATTATAACATCATCACGACTTTCAACCATTTCTTTTTCCTCTTCATTTCTTTCTTCAACGATTTCTTCCACTTCTTTTCTTTCTTCAGGCACTTTCTCTTCTTCAAACAAAGAATCATTTGCAAAAGTCAAATTTTCATCAATCAGATTGGTAATATCTGTAGTAGTAACTGGGTCCTCCATCTTTTCTAAAGTACCACGTTCCTTTTCTTCTGATTCATCCAAAGACACAGGATCATCCACTGCCATTTCTTCTGCTTCCAATGAAAATTCAATATCCACTTCTATCGTCTCATCATTCACAATATCATAGGAAAAATCTCGAATTTCAAAACGTAGCGAATCCAAATCAATTGCTTCCGTAAGCTCAATCGAAAAAGGTAACTTATACAAAAAAGGTTCTCGATTCACACTCACTTCATGACTTTTATAATCTCCAGAAATAATAAAATTTCCACTGGCACAGCCTGGCTCAATATGAAGCTCATGTTCTAAAGACATACTTGTAATTTCAGCAATCTTTGAACCAAATGATATTTCTTTACTATAAGGAATTATACTTTTCAAATTCTCACCCTCTCTACTCATACATATGTAAAAAAACAAAAAAATAGAACGAGAAATAGAAAGTATGTCAATCGATATGTATTCTTTGAAAAAATTAGAAAAGACCATGATAAAATAAAATTGGAAGGTGAATAAAATTTGAATATAGCAATATTTAAAGAATATGATATTAGAGGGTCTTATCCAAATGAAATCAATGAAGAAACCGCTTATTTAGTTGGCAAAGGATATGGCTCTTACTTACAAGAAAAATATAATCAAAACACTTGTGTAACAGGACATGACAATCGTATTTCTTCTCCATCACTCTATCATGAAATGATAAAAGGAATAACAGACACTGGTTGCAACGTTATAGATTATGGACTAGTAACTACTCCCATGCACTACTACTCAAGGCATATCAATCAATTATATGGAATCATGATTACTGCAAGTCACAACCCAAAAGATGACAATGGTTTTAAATTTTCCTTTGATGAATTTGCCAATGCCAGAGGACAAATGATTTATGATTTTCGAGATTACATCTTAAAAGGAGAATTCAAAACAGGAAAAGGAACAATAGAAAAAAAAGAGATTCGAGACTCTTACCTAGAAGAAATCAAAAAAACTGTTGATATGGGTCCAAGAAAATTAAATGTTGTAATTGATCCAGGAAATGGAACCGCTGCGACGATTATGAAAGATTGCCATAATCTTTTTCCAAATTTAAACGTTACTTATATATGTGAACAAAGTGATGGGACATTTCCAAATCATCATCCCGATCCAGCCGTAGAAGAAAATCTCACCATGTTAAAAGAAAAAGTTTTAGAATTAAAAGCTGACATTGGTATTTCTTATGATGGAGATGGTGACCGCGTTGGAATTATTGATGAACAAGGAAACTTCATCATAGCGGATAAATTAATGATTATTGCAACAAGAGCCTTATTAAATACATTTGAAAATAAAACCGTTTTAATGGATGTCAAATGTTCCAAAGCTCTAGAAGACGAAATAAAAAAATTAGGTGGAACTCCATACTTAGAACGTACTGGAACAAGTTATACTGAAACCACGACCAAAAAAAATAATATTCCGTTGGGTGGAGAACTTTCTGGGCATCTATTCTTTAACGATCGAGGACCACTCATTGGAAGTGGAATTTATAACGGACTAAGGTTTTTAGAAATCTTATCCAAAACAGAAAAAAACTTTTCAGAATTATTAGAAGACATTCCAATATATTACTCTACTCCAGAAATCAAAATTGCAAGTTCCAATGAGAAAAAATTTGAAGTCATTGAAAAAGTAAAAAAATATACACATGAAAAAAATTATGAAACGATTGAAATGGATGGGGTAAGAGTAACTTTCGATAAAGGTTGGGCTCTAGTACGTGCAAGTAACACAGGTCCCAATATTACGCTTCGATTTGAAGCCAAAACAAAAGAATTTTTAGAAAAAATAGAAAAAGAATTTACTGACTTAGTACACTTACTAAACAAGTAAATTCTTTTTTTCATATTCACTCAAAAAAAAGACGACTAAGTCGTCTAAAGAATAATTGCATCGAGTGCAAGTTCGATCATTTCATCCAATGATTTTTCTCTCTGTTCAATACTCATGAAAGTATCTCTATACTTACTATCAACAACCGTAAGTAAACATGCAGACTCTTTTTCAAAACTAGATGCAATATGGAAAAGAGCAAATGATTCCATCTCTTCCCCAATAATTTGTGTACCACTTGGAACACGTGCTAAAACATGCTCATTATCGGAATAAAAACCAAATTGTTCTGTACTCATTACCGTACCAAGATACAAATGTTTATTCTTTTCTTTGGCAACATTTCGGATTTTTTCATTTAAGCTCTCACTTGGATAAGCAAAATGCGTATCATCCCCATTATAAGAACGAGCAAAACTTCCTTCATTATAACTTTCTGTTGCCAAAATGATGTCTGGAACATCCATTTCTTCAATTAGGCCACCACAAGTTCCTACACGGATAATTTTCTCCGCACCAAAGAAATGAAATAGTTCAAAAGCATAGATACTCATAGAAGGCATTCCCATGCCAGACCCCATCACACTAACCCTTTTTCCTTTATACATTCCGGTATAAGCAAACATATTTCTTGCTCGACTTACCAATTTTGCATCACTCAAGTATTTTTCTGCGATATATTTCGCCCTCAGAGGATCTCCAGGCATGATAACAAGTGGCGCTAAATCTTCTTTCTGACAATCAATATGTGCGGATTTAATGTGTTCCAGTACTACTGGTGG
>CAOWNX010000089.1 GCA_948552115.1 uncultured Bacilli bacterium | reverse complement strand
CAACTATTTTGTAATCGGAGACATTGTAACTTTTAATAATTTTACTGGTGAAGTAATTGCAATGGGATTAAAAAGTACAAAAATTAGAAAAGCAAACGGAGAAATTTATACAATTGCAAACAGAAATATTAATTCGATCATCAATTTAAGTCAACACAAAGCAGGAATCTTTATAGAAATACCAACTGCGTATGAAGAAGAAGTAACCAAAGTGGAACGAGTCTTAAAAAAAGTAATTACCGAAGCCAAAAAAATTTCTGGTGTAGAAAAAAATTCAAAATATTTAGGAATTAATTCGATGCAAGATTCAAGTATCAATTATGCCATTTTAATAGAGTGTAAACAAGAAGACCAATGGCAAATAAAACGAGATGTACTAAGAATGATAAAAATTGCTTATGAAAAAGAAAATATAAAAATACCTTACCCACAGATTGAGGTGCATAATGGAGAAAAAATATAGTTTAAACGATCATGTCATAATGAAAAAGGGACATCCTTGTGGATTTAACGAATGGCTCATTACACGAGTAGGAGTAGACATAAAATTAAAATGTGTAAAATGTGGAAGAGAAATTATGATGGATCGATTAGAATTTGAAAAGAAATTAAAAAAAATAATAGGTGATTCCAATGAAAACAAATAGTTTAAAAGATAAAATGACGCTTCATCCTATTATGACATTAATCTTGTTGATAGGATTAACCATTGTAATAAGTGGTTTTTTATCTCTTATTGGAATGCAAGCAGTGCAATATAAAATAAACACTAATACATTAGAGTATTCTACAGAGTTATTAAAAGTAGAAAGTTTATTTTCTTTTAGTGGATTAAAATATATCTTTAGTTCTACTGTAGCAAACTTTGTTGCATTCACACCACTCAGTAGTTTAATAATTATATTAATAGGAATTGGTGTTATGGAAAAAAGTGGTTTTTTAAAAACTTCCCTATCTCTAATTACCAAAAGAATGAAAAAAAATACAGTTACCTTTATCATTGTATTTATAAGCGTCATCTCATCCTTTATGGGCGATTTATCTTATGTAATTATGATTCCAATAAGTGCTTTAATTTTTCAATATGGAAAACGTAATCCAATTATAGGAATTATTGCATCTTTTGCAGGTCTTACCTGTGGAAGTGGATTAAGTTTTTTGATAACAAGTATTGATAGTTCATTAATTTCGACGACAATATTAGGAGCCAAAATACTAGACCCAGGATTTCGTTTTGCAACCACAAGTTTTTTATTTATAATGTTTTTATCGATATTAATTCTTTCCATAACAATTACAATAATAACAGAAAGATATTTAATCTATAAACTAGATAAATATGAAGCTCCAGAGACAGATATTGAAGAATTGAAAACCACCAGAGAAGAAGTAAGAGGATTAATATTTAGCACATTTGCAGGAATTATATACATTGTATTTTTTATTTATCAAATAATACCAGGACTTCCTTTTAGTGGAAATCTATTAGACCAAAGTCAAACGTTCTATATTGATAAACTTTTTAGTTATAATTCTTTCTTTAGTAATGGATTTGTCTTTGTTGTAACAATGTTTTTTGTTATACTAGGGTTCTTTTATGGAATTGGAGCCAAAACGATTAAAAATAATAAAGACTTCGTTGATACATTAGGACATTCTCTTGATGGAATTGGAAAAGCGTTAGTATTAATATTTTTTGCATCTACATTTATTAGTATCTTTCGGTACACCAATATTGGTAATATCATAGTAGCCCAATTGACAAATTTAATTACTGGTCTAAAATTTACAGGAATTCCTTTAATTGTATTACTATTTCTTGTAGCAGCGATTTCCACATTTTTTGTTCCATCCTCATTAAGTAAATGGACAATTCTCGCTCCAACAATCGTTCCCACCTTTATGAACGCAGGAATTACACCACAATTTACCCAATTAATATTCCGTTTTGGAGAATGTGTAACAATGGGATTAACTCCACTCATGGCATATTTTGTAATATATTTAGCGATGTTAGATAAATTTAACCCTTCCGAAAAACCAATTAGTTTATTCAAATCATTAAAATATCAAATATCATATAGTTTAATTTGTGGTGGAATTTTACTAATTATTTTGATAGTATGGTATGTAATTGGTTTACCAATTGGAATCAAGGGCTCATCTATCTTATAGAAAGAAGTGTTAATATGTCTTTAAAAGCTGGTATTGTAGGACTTCCAAATGTAGGGAAATCGACTTTATTTAATGCTATAACCAAAAAAAATATTTTAGCTGCAAATTATCCATTTGCCACCATTGATCCCAATGTGGGAGTTGTAACCGTTCCAGACTCTCGTTTAGAATTTTTAGAAAATCTATATATACCAAAAAGTTTAGTTCCTACTACCTTTGAATTTACAGATATTGCAGGACTTGTAAAAGGAGCTTCCAAAGGAGAAGGATTAGGAAATAAATTTTTATCTCATATTCGTGAAGTAGATGCCATTGTCGAAGTAGTAAGATGTTTTGAAGATAATAACATCACTCATGTAGAAGGAGGAGTAAATCCAATTCGAGATATTGAAATCATTAATATAGAACTTATATTAGCAGATTTAGAAATCATTGATAATCGAATTGAGAAGATAGCCAAAAAAGCAGAAACAACCAAAGAGAAAGAGGCACTTGCAGAATTAGAAGTGTTAAAAAAATGCAAAGAAGCATTAGAAAAAAATATTCCAATACGATTAATCGAATTGACCGAAGAAGAAAAATTAATTTTAAAACCATTTAATTTTATTACGCAAAAGCCTTTAATATATGTTGCAAATGTAAACGAAGAAGATGCATCCGTTGGAGAAAATGAATATACCAAAAAAGTATTAGAATATGCGACCAAAGAAAATACAAATACCATTGTAATGTCTGCAAAAATGGAAAGTGAATTAGCAGAATTAGAAGAAAGTGAAAAAAAAGAATTTTTAAATGAATTAGGAATTAATTATAGTGGATTAGATAAATTGATATTTGCCACTTACGATTTATTAGGATTACAAACATTCTTTACTGTAGGAAAAGATGAAGTTCGAGCGTGGACATTTAAAAAAGGAATGATTGCAAAAAAATGTGCGGGATTAATTCATAGTGATATTGAAAGAGGATTTATTAAAGCAGAAATAATGAAATTTACAGATTTAGAAGAATTAAAAGACGAAAAAAAAGTACAAGAAGCTGGAAAATTAAACTTAGAAGGAAAAGATTACTTGATGCAAGATGGAGATATTGCTTATTTTCGTTTTAATGTTTAAAAGTTAGACAAGAGAAGTTTTACAAAATTTGAAAAAAATGGTATAATACTCATATAATTTTTTAGGAGGATTTTATGGAAAATAAATTGATTCCTAAAGTATTTTTATGGATGACTTTAGGATTATTAGTAACATTTGTTACAGGATATGTCGTTTCATTAAATGAAACGATGTTGGTAAACATCTTTAATTCAGGATTTTATTGGGTCTTTCTAGTAGCAGAACTCATACTGGTATTTGTACTATCTGCAAAAGTAATGACAATGAAACCTACAACCGTTCGACTATGTTTTCTACTTTACTCTTTTGTAAGTGGATTAACATTTTCTTCTATTTTTATAGCTTACGAATTAATGAGTATCTTCTATGTCTTTATCATTGCAGCCATAGTATTTGCAATATTTGGAGCTATTGGATACTTTACGGAAATAGATTTAACCAAAATGGGTAGCATTCTATTAATGGCACTAATTGCAATTATCATATGTATGGTAATCAAT
>CAOWNX010000088.1 GCA_948552115.1 uncultured Bacilli bacterium | reverse complement strand
TGAAAAAGAAAAATTTTCATATTTTACTCATATTTCTTTTCGTAATTATTATTTTTTCTTTTCAGAATGGAATTTAATTTCTAAGATATTCGTATTTTACTTAAAAAGCAACTTATACTTTTTATTTCTTAGTAGTACCGCGAAAACTGCCACTGAGACTAATAGATCCATTCGCATGACCAAAAGCAAACGCACCAGTATCACTACCATTGTAGTAAGAGGAACTACGTACAAGAGTCCCAAGAATTGACAAACCATACAATTAAATCCCACATTTTTTAAAACAATCTATTTTTTATTAAGATTGTTTTAATGCTTATATGTTTTTCTTTTCAGAATGGAATTTTATTTCTAAGATATTTTGTATTTTGCTTAGAAAACAACTTATACTTTCTTATATCTTAGTATGAACGCGAAAACTGAGCCAAGACGTAACTTGACCATTATTTTGGTCGAAAGTAAACACACCAGCATTCAAACCATGTTCATAATTGCCACCACGTGCGAACCAAGGTCTTTCAGAAAAGACAAACCAGTATTTTTCAATAAAATCCCACAATTCAGGTATTTTTCACTTTGGATCAAGAAGATTTTTGTATTCCCTGCTATGCATAAAATGAGAATTTCAATTGTTACTCTGCTCATTATATTATTCATGTTTTATCCTATTTGGAAAGGAATTTAATTTCTAAGATAACGAATATTTTACTTTAAAAGATATTTATATTTTTATAGTATCTTAGTAAACTCGCGAAAACTGACTTCTGAATAATCCAATGGAATGTTAAAATAAACCGCGAACAGCCCAGCACTTACCCCCATAACTTGTCTACCACCACGAACGAACCAAGGATAGTCAGAATAGACAAACCATACAATTAAATCCCTCGATTTTCAAGAAGATTTTTGCATTCCTTGCTATGCATAAAATGAGAATTTCAGTTGTTACTCTGCTCATTTTATTATTTATGTTTTTATCCTATTTGGAAAGGAATTTAATTTCTAAGATAACGAATATTCTACTTTAAAAGATATTTATATTTTTCTGCTTTCTTAGTAAAATTGCGAAAACTGATTTCTGAATAATCACCTGGAATGTTAAAATAGACTGCAAACAGTCCAGCACTGAAACCCATCACTTGTCTACCACCATGGACCATCAAAGGATACAAAGAATTGACAAACCATGTAATCAAATCCCTATTTTAAGAAAATGTTCAAAATTTACTTATTTTCTTTTTTTATTTATGTATTTATCCTATAGGAAAGGAATTTAGTTTCTAAAAATATGTATATTGATTGGAACAATTTATACTATTTCATTCTTAGTAAATACCGTGAAAACTGGCAGCCTCCCAAGAAAACCCAGAACTTGGGCAGAAGGTAAACACACCAGCTCCACTACCGTAAACAAATTGTGCACCACGAACGAACCAAGGCTTATCAGAAGCGGCAAACCAATTTAACTAAATCCCTGGAAAAAAGATATTTCTTTTTTGTTGGATTAAAACTTTATTTCTTTCTTTTTTTAGTTGTGATAAAAAATATCTGTATTATTATTAATCCTTTTTTATTATACTATATTTTTCTTAAAAAGAAAAAGTAGGTATTTTTTCATTGCATTCATCGTATAATTTTGTTAAAATGATACTTGAATTAGGTATAGAAGGGAGATATTTATGGCTAATATTCAAAGTTCTAAAAAAGCTATTAAAGTAATTGCAAAGAAAACTGATAATAATCATGAATTAAAAGCACGTGTAAAGAATTTAATTAAAGATTGTGATAAGGCAATTGCTGCAAATGATTCTGAAAAAGCAAATACTCTACTTACAGATGTAAAGAAATATATCGATCAAGCTGTTAGTAAGGGTCTTATGAAACATAATACTGCAGATCGTCAAAAAAGCAGATTATCTCAAAAAGTAAAAGAAATGAAGTAGTGTTTGATTACTTCATTTTTTAATGATAGAATTATAAGAGAAAGTAGTTGGTTCGTGTGAAATGGCTAAAAAACAATCTTTTGTCATTTTTCTGTTGTGGTTTTTTGATTTTTCTCATGTTCCATATCTCTTCTATTAGTTCTCATTTAGTGCATATTATTACTCCTTCTTCTAAGGTTATAACACAATCTGTGAGTAATTACGCAAAACAGGATTCTTTTATTTTTGTTCAAAATATTAATTCTTTTGTCCCTTATAGTAAAGGGGATTTAAAAAATATTTTCTATACAATTGTAAATTCTGGTTGGAATCACTTTACTTTTTATTGTCCGATGGAATATTATCAATGTGTAACGGATATGAAAGCTTTTAGTCAAGATCAAGATTTATTAACACATATTAATAATTTTGTTCATCCTTATCATAGCTTTTCTAATATTCAAACCACTTTATCAGAGTCTGGAGAAATTACTATTTCTATCAATTATTTGTACTCTAAAGAGCAAATTGAAGCAATAGAGACAGAAGTTGACCGAGTATTAAAACAAGAAATTCAAAATGGTACTAGTACTTATGATAAAATTAAAATTATGCATGATTATATTATTAATCATACGAAATATGATGTTAGTCGAAATGAAAATGGATCTTCTCATTATCTTTCTTATCTCGCTTATGGTCCTTTGTTTCAAGGTTATGCTACATGTAATGGTTATACTGATTTAATGGCTATTATTTTATCCAAATTTAATATTCCCAATTACAAAATTGCGACCACTCCAGATACGATGAAGGAAGAAGAAGGTCATGTATGGAATGCTTTATATTTGGATGGAGAATGGTTACATTTAGATCTTACTTGGGATGATCCAGTTAGTCGAGATGGAAAAGATTACTTACAACATAAATATTTTTTAATCAATAATGAAGAATTGCATGAAGCAGATCAAGGAGAAGTTACAGTAAATGAGCATTTGTTTAAACCGAATATTTATATTGAATTTCGATAGAAAAAACTGACTTATTGGTCAGTTTTTTGAATAAACATGGCATCTCCAAAAGAAAAGAAACGATAGTTATGTTCGATTGCATATTGATATGCATTTAAAATATATTCTTTTTTGGATAATGCAGATACTAGCATTAGTAGTGTACTTTTTGGTAAATGAAAATTGGTAATTAATCCATCAATCGCTTGAAATTGATATCTTGGATAGATAAAGATATCAGTTTCTCCACTACATTCTTGAAAGGCTTGATATTTTTTCATGACACTTTCTAAGACTCTTGTTGAAGTTGTACCTACTGCAATAATTCTTCTTCCTTCTTCTTTTGCACGATTTAATTTTTGGGCGGCATCTTCTGTTAATACATAATATTCTTTGTGCATTTTATGTTTTGTGATATCGCTTTCTTCTACTGGTCGAAATGTCCCAAGTCCTACATGAAGAGTTACATTAATAATTTCTATTCCCTCTTCTTTTAGTTCTTCTAACAATTCTTTGGTAAAATGAAGTCCTGCTGTTGGTGCAGCAGCAGAACCAAGATTTTTTGCATAAATAGTTTGATAACGGTCTTGTTCTTTTAGTGTTTCATGAATATAAGGAGGGAGAGGCATAGTACCTAATTCTTCTAATATTTCCATAAAAATCCCTTCGTAAATCATTTCAATATGTACTAACCCTTCGGTTTTCTTTTCCAATACTTTTGCTTTTAATAAACCATTTCCAAAAGATATGATGGTATCTACATGTAAACGTTTGAAAGGTTTTGATAATGCTTCCCAAATATTTCCTTCTATATTTTTTAATAAAAGTATTTCAATTACCGCATGCGTATCTTCTTTTTCGCCAATTAATCTTGCTGGTATTACTTTTGTATCGTTTAATACTAAACA
>CAOWNX010000087.1 GCA_948552115.1 uncultured Bacilli bacterium | reverse complement strand
TTACTTGCCCATATGATACAATTAGTTCTCTCTTGAATGATTTTGTTGCCACCAATATGATCAGCATGGGAATGGGTATTGATAATTCCTTCTATTTTCCAATTTTGTTGTTCGATTATTTTTTGTATTTTCTTTCCGGCATCCGAATCATTTCCAGAATCAATTAGAATTACTTTTTCTTCGTTTATTTTATAAATTCCAATATTGGTAGGATTGGATAGATAATATGTTTTTTCATTAATTTGAATTAATTCCATTAAAAAACCTTCTCTCTAATTTATTATATCAGGATTTTTCGATTTCATCATACATAATTCCTTTGGAATCTTTTTGAATGAGATATCCATATTCGAAGATATATGTTAAGCTGAATAAAAATAAGATATAAATAAAGTCAAAGAGTTCCCAACCAATTCCTAGATCTTGTTCTATAAAGCATTGAAGTGTGCCACCAATGACGTCAGGAATTAATATGGTTCCAATCATACACCAAGCCATTTTTTTGATATGGGAAACATTTTCTATCGTAAAAGGAGTTTCGCCGTTATGTATGTTTTGAAATAAATGTTCTAAGTGTTTTAGTAGTAAATATAACAGATAAAGTGTTACGCTTAAACAAGCAAATGCGATTTCGATAATGATTAGAATAGAGACTTTCGAATTGTTTTTTAGAATTTCTATCATTTTTTTCAATTGGATTATATCTTGTGTATTATTTTGGATGATTTCATGATTTTGAATGGATAGGGAAATTCCATTTTCTATTTCTTTCCATTCTACGGTTTCTCCAAAAAAAGAAATTTTTTGTTCTTCTACTTTAATATTTGTAATGAATACTGGAGTAAGTATTATAGTAAGAAGAACTGTAACGAGTCCAACGATACTCGCAATTTTGCCAATTTTTGCTATGACATAAATGATTTTACTTAAGAGTTTCATATGTATTTGTTGTTCCTTTTTTAGTTTTGCTACTTTGTTTTGAATTTCTTCGTCTAAATTATTTAAGTCTGTCACGTTTTCATGAACTAAGTCATTTAGTTTACAGTGAAATATTTCACAAAGTGCTAAGAGATTGCTCATCTCAGGATAAGATTCTCCACATTCCCATTTGGAGACACTTTGTCTTGAGATTCCTAACTTATCTGCCAATTCTTCTTGGGATAGGTTTTTCTTTTTTCTTAAATCTTTTAAGATGTTACCAAATTTCATAATTTTTTCCTCTTTTCTTTTTTCATTTTAAAGTTTCTTTTTGGTTTCTTCTACCAACTTTCCGTTGCATTTTTCTTTTCTAGTATTTTTTTTTAAAGAATGGTACAATTTTTTTAGTGATTGTATGAAACATCAAACAGGTTATAAAATTTTAATTAATTGTTTTTTAATTTTCTTTTGTCTTATTTTTTTCTTGGCAATTTTTCGTTTATTTCGCAGTATTTATTTTGAAAAGAAAAATATAGAAGTTGAAAAAATTGTTTTAGAACAAGCTGATATGATTCAATTTGATCCTACTAAAGAAATTCCTGTTAATTTTACAAAGTTAAAGGAAATGAATGAGGATGTAGTGGGGTGGATTGTCATTCCAAAAACTCATATTAATTATGCTATTGTCAAAGGGAGTGATAATTCCTTTTATTTGAGTCATGATTTTTTAAAAAATTATAATATTTATGGTTCCATTTTTATGAATTATGAAAATAAAAATGATTTTTCGGATGCAAATACGATTTTGTTTGGACATAATACCTATCGTGAATCTATGTTTAGTGATATTGTTAAAATTTATGAAGGGGAGTTTGGAACTGATCTTTCTATCCTTATTTATACGCCAGAGGAAGTAATGGAATATCAGATTTATTCTACTTATTTGACGGTAGATACAGATTCTCAGCCACTTTCTACTTCTGTTAATTTTTTTGAAAAAAGTGATTTGTCTTTTCCTAAAATTTCTAATCTTACAAAAACGCTTACAATATCGACTTGTTATAAAGACGATACGCGAAGAGTAATTCTTCATGCCATGAAAAAATAATTTCTTTTTTTGTCGAATTCTATGTTATAATAAATTGTAATTAGAATAGAGCAAGGAGTTTTATAATGAAAGAAAAATGGCATTCTATGATGAAGTATTGTAAAGAAAATCAAAAAAAAGTTGTTTTTGTTGGCCTTACTGTGATAGTAATTGTGGTAGCGATTATTTTGGGATTTTTTCTTCTGAAAGGAAAAAGTAAGGAAGAGGTTTTGAAATCTTATTTGCACGATATGGGAATT
Organism: uncultured Bacilli bacterium; assembly: GCA_948552115.1. GTDB lineage: Bacteria > Bacillota_I > Bacilli_A > RF39 > UBA660 > MGBC162267. Next base: position 1,626 of record CAOWNX010000087.1, on the reverse strand, counting down.
GAATTTTATGAAAATCTGTATTATCAACAAATTGGTAAAACAGATGATGCTCGAAAGGATTTTTTATCTAATTTTAGTGATATTGGTGTGAAGATTAATTTAGATAGTTTGTCTCGCTATAATGCGGAAAGTAATAAAGAAAAAATTGAAGCATTTAAAAATCCAAAAACTAATGAATTATGTAATAAAGAAAATAGTAAAGTAATCATTTATCCACAAGAACCTTATGGACAAAAAGATTATCGTGTTGAAATTCAGTTAGATTGTGGTTTTGAATCGAAGTAAACAGATTAGATTGATCTGTTTTTTTTATGAAAAAATTCAGAAAGGTTTAGTTTTCTGAATTTAGTTCTTCTTGAATTTTTTTGATTTCTTCTTCTTTTAATCCTGTTATTTCAGCAATTAATGAAAGTTCCATCTTTTTCTCTAACATTTTCCTTGCTATTTCAATTTTTTTCTTCTTTTTTGCCATAATGATGTTCCATTTTCTTGCACCATTCAAAGTCTTCTTCTGCCGTCATCCAACTTTGAAACTCACTGCTTTCATTTAACTTTGTTGCTTTCTCTCCAAATTTTGCCATAAACGAATCTCCTTCTTTGATTTTCTTTAAATCCTTCTTTTTTAAATCTAACATGATTAATTCTTTGTATTCTTCTCCTCGTTTGGTATGAATATTATAATAGGTTGTAAAGTAGTTAAAGTTTTGACAATGTAAGTATTGATTAAAACCAGTATTGATTTCAATGTGAATATTTTCCTTCTGTTTTTACTAAGACATCGACAGTTTTTACTCTCTCAAAGGTATTACGAACAGGAAGTTCTGGTTGAATGAGTTCAATCGAATCAATGGGAATTTCTAAGATACGATGTAAGAATTCTTGGAGTAATCCTAAGTCATCGGAATCACAGAAAACCGTTTTAAACACACGGTCATGTTTGGCAGTATAAAATTTTGTAATCGTTCTCACCTCAAGAGCAAGATATTAAAGGAGGAAAAGAAATGCAAATTACAAACTTTTCAAATCCGAAGCCAAGAAAAATGAGATATTAAATTTTTGATCAACAAAAGTTTAGAAATTACGATTGAAAAGAGAACAAATAACAAAAACAATACTTTTTGAAAAATTTAAACAAAGAAAAAGATTTCTTACGAAATCTTAATAATCGTCTCTTCCTCTTAAGAATGGAGGAATATCATATTCATTGTCTAAATCATTGGATACTCTTCTTTTTGGAAGATTTTCATTTTCTTCTTCTTTCTTTCCGTCGAATCCAGTTGCAATAACCGTTACAATTACTTCATCGGCTAAATTGGAATTTTGGATTGCACCAAAAACTATGTTAATTTCACTATTGGCAGCTTCTCTTACCGTTTCTACTGCATCTTCGATTTCAAATAGAGTTAGAGAATCTCCACCAGTAATATTAATAATCGCATCAGTTGCTCCATCAATGGTAGTTTCTAGTAGTGCACTGGATACTGCTTGACGTGCTGCATCAATGGCACGATTATCTCCAATTCCCATACCAATTCCAATTAATGCGGTTCCACTTTTTTCCATAACTGTTTTTACATCTGCAAAGTCAAGATTGATTACTCCAGTTACGGCAATCAAATCAGAAAT
>CAOWNX010000086.1 GCA_948552115.1 uncultured Bacilli bacterium | reverse complement strand
AATTTTTAAAAAATACAGGAAAGAAAACAAGAATGTATTATTCACTCGTCTTAAGTTTAGAATGTCACAAACTATTTTTCCTAGAAAATATAGTAATTTCCTTATTTCAAAGCTTAAAAAAACATTTTCAAACCATAACTCTTCTAAATTTAGAGGAAAATGAAATCCGCAAGTTGGCTGCCCAAAATTCCAATTTGAAAAGCGATAGTCCTAGCATTTCTGTTGTAATACCAAACTATAATTATGAGAAATTCCTAGTCGAACGAATCAGTAGTATTCTAAGCCAAAAAGTAAAAATATCAGAAATTATCTTTTTAGATGATTGTTCTAACGATTCCAGTATCCAAATAATCGATAACTTAGAAAAGTGGATTTCTCCTTCCATTCCTGTCATAAAAAAATACAATGAAAAAAATAGTGGAACACCTTTTGCTCAGTGGCAAAAAGGAATGGAATTAGCTACTGGTGATTACGTTTGGATTTGTGAAGCCGATGATTATTGTCATCCAAATATGTTAAAAGAATTAGTAAAACCAATCAAAAAAGAAAAAGATATTGTAATAAGCTATTGCGATACAGCAATGATTTCAACCGATGGTAAAGTAATTGCCTCTTCCGTAAAAAAAGAAATTGACCAACAACATACCAAACACTGGAATCACAACTATGTCATCGATGGGATAGAAGAAATCAAAAATTATGCTTACCTAAATTGTACCATTGCAAACGTATCTTCTACCTTAATCAAAAAAGGAGATTATCAAGAATTTTTTGAAAAATCAAAACAATATCGCCAAGCAGGAGACTGGCTATTTTACATTCAAATTATGAAATTAGGAAAAGTTGCCTATAATAAAAAAGCATATAACTATTATCGAATTCATGGCAACAATGTCACATCAACGACCAAAAAACAATCACATTTAAAAGAAATTCAAAAAATTCATGAAGAAATTGACAAACGATATGGTTTGACAGAAGAACAACGAAAAATGATTCAAAAAAGATACGATTACTTAAAACGTGTTTGGAATTTGTAAAAATCATGTTATGATGAATAAGAATAAGAAGGAGTTAAAATAGTAGAAATAGGAGGACCTAAAATGGGAAAAATAGCAAGAAAAATAATACCATATAGCATTCGAAATAAAATCGTAAATAGAAATATTGGCAAAACAGTAGACACTTATCAAAATAATCCAAGAAAATTAAATATTGATGCTCAAAAAGTTTCAGTCATCATACCAAATTACAACTATGAAAAATATATAGAAGAACGTATTGATTCAGTCATGAGACAAACCTATCCAATATATGAATGTATTATTCTAGACGATTGTTCCACAGACAATAGTGTCAAAAAAATAGAAAAAATCATCAAAAAGTATGAAAAAAATGTACCAATTAGATTCTTAATCAATGAAAAAAATAGTGGTAGTCCCTTTGCTCAATGGCAAAAGGGATTTCAAGAATCAACTGGAGATTATGTTTGGATTGCCGAAGCAGATGATTCTTGCAGTCCATACTTTTTAGAACATGCCATGCAAGGCTTTCAAAATAAAAATGTCATACTATCTTACACAGAAAGTTTGAGAATGGATGAAAATAATCGTATCCTTAGTAACTCTTGTCGGGATTGGATGGCTGGAGTAAGTGAAGAAAGATGGAAAAAAAGCTATATTCATACAGCAGAGGAAGAAATCACGGAAGCACTTTCCATTTGTAATACCATACCCAATGTATCTGCTGTCGTGTTTAAAAAAGAGAATCAAATCGAATTATTAGAACATGCCAAACAATTTAAAATCAGTGGCGATTGGTTTTTCTACTATCAATTATTACAAGGGAAATCTATTGCTTATTGCCATAAAAGTTTAAACTATTTTCGGAAACATAGCACTTCTACATCAACTGTAGCCAAAAAAGAAGTAGAACTAGAAGAAGTCTTAATCATTCAAAAAGAAATTCGAGAAAGTTATCAATTAACAAGTGAACAACTCTTAAAGCAAACTTATCGTTATGGAAATATTAGCAAAGAAGTAGACCCAAAATTCTTGAAAAAAATGGAACCTATGATGGTCAAAAAAATTGCTTGGATTATTCCAGCACCCATCAAAGGATCTGGTGGAATTCGTACCATGATTCAAAATGCAAATTTCCTATCAAATTCTGGAATACTATGTGATATCTATATCGAAGAAGATTACATGAATGATTCTGAAACAATGAAAAAAAGATTACAAAGCTATTATGGAGAATGTAACTGTAATGTTTACATTGGAATTGAATTACGTAGAACTTATGATTTAATTTTTGCTACTTATTCCATACTCACTGCCGATTATGTAAGACACATGGAAGGCGTAAAACATAAAGCATACTTTATTCAAGATTATGAACCTTGGTTTGAACCCATGGGTGGAACTTACTTAGACATGGAACGTACCTATCATTATGGCCTACAAGGAATCAGTATTGGAAATTGGTTAGCACAAAAATTAAATCAAGAATACAACATGCCAATGACTTCTTTCCCATTTTGTGCAGACTTAAATGTCTATAAAAAATTAGATCATATCCAAAAAGAAAAAGCACTATGCTTTATCTATCAACCAGAAAAATCTAGAAGATGTAGTAAACTTGGATTTGAAGCAATCACTCTAGTAAAAAAATTGAGACCAGATGTGAAAATATATATATATGGCTCTACTTCTGACATTAAATTAGATTATGAAGTAGAAAATCTTCATATTATTCCGATTGAAACCTGCAATGAACTCTATAACAAATGTACTGTAGGACTATGCATTTCTGCTTCTAACCCATCTAGAATTCCGTTTGAAATGATGGCTTCTGGATTACCAGTAGTGGATTTATATCGAGAAAATAACCTTTATGATGTACCAAGTGCTGGGGTATTACTTGCGGATACTACACCAGAAGCTATTGCAACAGCTCTAATTAAAATCATTGATGACGAAGCATTACAGCAAAAGATGTCCGAAGCAGGACAAGAATTTATGAAAGATTATCCACTCGAAAAAGGATACCAAGAATTTTTGAGAGCAGTAAACAAAATAATAGATGACCAACAAATTACTGAAATAAAAACCAAGAAAATGTATCATGAAAAGCCCATTCTTCCATCCAAAGAAGTATTAGATGTAAATTACTTAATTCGCCCAGTACCAATTGCTTGTGCAAAAACTGGAAAAATGACACGCTTTTTCGTTCGATTAAAACGATTTATCATTCGAAAACTAAAAGGACAACCATAGAAAAGGAAATGAATATGAACTGGATTATTCAAAAACTAAAATATACCAAACTATATGATATACTAAGAAAAATTTATCATCGATATCAAAAAATTCAAAAAGAAAAAAGAAGAAAAAAGAATCAGCTAGAACCAGAACAATTAAATGAATTACTACAAAAATATGACATTATATCGTTTGATATCTTTGATACATTAATTACCAGAAAAATTTACAATCCCGATGATGTCTTTGACTTAATGGGAGAAACGTTAGAAATTTCAGATTTCAAAAAAAAGAGAAAAGATGCTGAAAATCGTGCCCGAGAAGAATTAAAAAAAGATGTAAATTTAGAAGAAATTTATGAATATTATCAAAAAATAACAAAAAGTTCTCCAAAATTAGTCAAAACCATTCAAGAAACGGAAGAAAGATTAGAATTAAAACTTACAACTCCGCGAAAAGACATGCGTTGCCTTGTTGAAACTTTAAAAAAACAAAACAAAAAAATGATTATTGTTAGTGACATGTATCTCAAAAAAGAAACGATTATAAAAATGTTAGAAGCCTGTGGATACGATATATCCTATTTTGAAAATATTTACATTTCGAATGAAATCAACAAACGAAAAGATACCAAAGAAGTATGGCCATATATCAAAGAAAAATATCCCAAAGAAACGATAATTCATTTAGGAGATAATGATAATT
>CAOWNX010000085.1 GCA_948552115.1 uncultured Bacilli bacterium | reverse complement strand
CAACTCCAATTTATTTGGAGATTTCTCCGTAAGCGGGATGGTCGTATTTAAAAATGGTAGTCCTGCCAAGAACGAATATCGAAAATATAAAATTAGTATCGATAAAAACGATGATGTAAATACCATGAAAGAAGTTATCTATCGAAGATATTATCGTGCATTATTAGAAAAAACTGAAATGCCAAATTTAATTATCGTCGATGGTGGTATCAATCAAATCAATGCTTGCAAAAGTATATTAGAAGACTTGAATTTAAATATTAAAATATGTGGACTTCGAAAAAATGACAAACACCGCACCAATGATTTAATTGATGGTTCAACCTACGAAGAAATTCCAATGGAAAAAAATAGTAATGTCTTTCACTACCTTACAAGAATGCAAGACGAAGTTCATCGATATACCATTAACTATCACAGAACCATACGAAGTAAAGGAAGCATAAGTAGTATACTAGATAACATAGAAGGCATTGGAGCCAAACGAAAAAAAGAATTAATTCGTAAATTTGGTAGTGTCACAAAAATGGAGAATGCTACACAAGAAGAATTACAAAGTATCCTTCCAAAAGAAATTGCCCAAAATCTTCAAAAATACTTAAAAAGTAGAAAAGAATCCTTAGCCAAAAAAGAATAATACTTCTTCTCAAAAAAAAGAAAAAATAGTATAATAGATAAGGTGAACTTATGAAATACATAACCATTCAAAAACCTTATGATATCAAATTAAAAAATACGATTACCAAATATATGACTCCAAAATATGTTGCCCTTCCCATACTTGAAGAAATCACATTTTCAAAATCAACCGTCAAAAAAGAAGAGAAAATAGCGAATCAAATCATTTCTCCCATATCTGGAAAAATCATAGGAGAAGAAGAATGTGTACTTGCTAGTGGAAAAAAACAAAGATGTCTTTTGATAGAAAACAATTATCATGAAGCAATTTATAAAAAAAACTATGTTCGAAAAAATTTGACAGATATGTCGCCGAAAGAAGTTCAAAAAGAATTAGAAGCATGGGGAAGTTTAGAACTACAAAAGAAATTTTGGCATATATCCGAAAACCTAATTTGTAACACAATAGAAGATGAACCATATGTAGAAAATGAAACATTTATTAGCATTCAATATACCAATATTCTCTTAGAAACTCTAGATGCATTAAGAACCATCTTTGGATTAAAACAGATTTGTATTGTTGCACAAAACAATAACCGTAATCTCATCGAAACATTTTCTAACTTTTTAGGAACCTATCCTCATATAGAACTAAAATTTATACCACCTTATTACTTACTAGAACAAGAACCATTTTTAAAAAAATATTTGCATAACGAAAAAATTACGGTCCTAAAGCCAAGTGAAGTCCTTCAAATTTATCAAATCATCAAAAGAAGGAAAAAATTAACAGAGCATATATTTACAGTCAGTGGCAATGCAATAGAAAATCCTCAAGTGATCGAAGCCAAATTCGGAACTTCGATTGCAGAAATTCGTAAAGAATTAATCAAAGAAACAGAACAAGATTCCATAATATATATCAATGGACTAATGAAAGGACTAAATTTTAATATCAAAAAATTAATTGTAACACCAGAATTAAAGTCAATTTTTATTATGAAACGAGAAGAAAAAAGTAGTGAAAATTGTATTAATTGTGGCAAATGTTATCAAATATGTCCCATCCATTGCAATCCAAGAGCATATTTAGACAATCGAAAAAAAGAAGAAATAAAACATTGCATCGACTGTGGATTATGTTCGTATATCTGCCCATCCCATATCAACCTAAGAAAAGAAATACAAGGTGATTAACATGAAAAAAATAGCTCCTTTTCTGCATAAAAAAAGAATTTTAGACAATAAATTACATGACTTTATTCCTTTCATTCCTTTGATTTGTTATGGAATTTACAAAAATGGGATTCTCCCAGTATGGAAACAAAATAGTCCCATTTTTACAATATTGACTCCAATTCTTTTTTTAGCCATTGGATTTTTAATAGGAGGATTAGTCGACTATTTTCGATGCCTTCAAAAAAAAGAAAAAGTAACTTGGAAACAAACTCCTCTTTATGGTTTAATCATTAGCATGACCATGCCAATTCAAATGAATTTGATTTTATACGCTATCATTTTATTTTTTAGCTTATTTCTTTTTCGTTATTTTGAAGAAAAATTTCCTCGTCTTTCATTAAGTCCTCTCCTATTTGCAGAAACTATTTTATTAATATTTATTGTAACAACTTCGATATCCTACGAAAATATTAGTGAGCAAAACCAACTTTATTTTTATACCACACTCGATCGATTCTTTGGTCAAAATATAGGAGGACTTGCTAGTACCAGTATCTTTTGGATGATAATTTCTTTCTTATATCTTTGGTTTGATGACTATTATAAAAAAGAAATTCCAATACTTATGCTAATGACTTATTTCATTTGTGCGTTAATATCAGAGCTTTTTCTTCCAACAGGAAATGTTTTAATTACTTTACTTAATCCTACCATACTTTTTTCAGCACTATTTTTTGCAACCAATAGCAAAAGTTCCCCATATACCACCTATGGAAAATGTTTTTTTGCAATACTTTTAGGAATCATTGCATGGTTAAGTATTCGTACATTTAATTTATCAACTGGAATTTATTTTGGAATAACGCTAATCAGTCTTTTTGTTCCTGGAATTGATTTTTTTGCCTACCAATTAGAGAAAAAAACAGGAAGTTTTGTCGAAACACAAAAACCAAAAAAAGAAAAGAACTTAAAAACATTAAAAAAAGAAATCGAATTACCAAAGAAAATTTCAGAAAAATAGTGACAAAATGAACTCAGAAATAAAAAATCTGAGTTTTTTTCAGCCTTCTTTACAAACGAAAAAAGAATCATTATAGTAAGTCCTGCGATTCGCAAAAAGGAGAATTATGAAAAAAATACTGAAATACTTACTAATTGGAGGAAGCTTGTTTCTTTATTTCAAAAAAATAGTTTATGCCAATTCTGAATTCCAATTAGAAAATGATCCCACAAATTTAACGTACAAAATAGAAACGAATGAAAGAACAAAGCGATTATACTTCATGTTAGTAAAAGAAAAACAAACACAAGATTTAGTTTATTGTTTAGAACCAGGAGTCAATTTAAGTAATGAATCCTATGAAGAATTAAAAGAATGGGACTATCAAAAATTAAATTTAACCGAAAATCAAAAAGATTTTATCACCAAAGTTGCCTATTTTGGTTACCACTATCCTGAGCATCAACAACTAAGTTACTACTATGCTGCACAACTGCTCATATGGGAAAATATCATACCAAGTGAATGGAAAATATATTATACCGATTCCTTAGATGGGCAAAAAGTTGAGCTATTTCAAAAAGAACGAGAAGAAATTCTAAACCTAATCAATTTGGATGAAACCCTTCCTGATTTTGCCAATAAAACCATAACATGGAACAATAATGAAACATTAAAATTAGAAGATACATCCAATCAACTATCAAAATTTCGTCATCAAAGTGTAAAAGATTGGAATATCGAACAAGAGCAAAATCAATTGTGGATTAAAACGACGTCCAAAGAAACCATTACATTAGAATTTGAGAAGACTTATGAAGGAGAAGATTTGAAATTTTATTATAGAGAAGATGGCCAAAATATTTTAAAAAGAGGAAAACTAAAAAACCAACAATTTTCGTTAAAACTGATTCCATACCATTTACAAATTCAAGTGAAAAAAATTGATGAATCCCAAAAGCCGATTCAAGATGTAGAATTCCAAATGATAGCAAAGGAAGATATCAAAAATTATCAAAACAAAATCCAAATTCCCAAAGGAGAAGTGATTGCTACATTAAAAACAGATAACCAAGGGATTGCCGTGTTAGATGGATTAGAACAAGGTTCTTACTGTTTAAAAGAAACCTTTGCTCCAAAAGAATATCAACAAATAACGCAACCCATTTGCTTTGAATTAAAGAAAGAAATCA
>CAOWNX010000084.1 GCA_948552115.1 uncultured Bacilli bacterium | reverse complement strand
ATACGGTTTGATAGATTCGATTAAAACTTCTAACAATTTCTCTTGTTTGTTCAATCATTGGAAGTTGATCTTCGCCGACAGGAACAATATTTGCTTTAAATGCTGTAATATCTGCCGCTTGGCTAATGGGATAGGTAAAAAAACCAACTGGGATATTAGCTTCAAAATTTCTCAATTTGATTTCACTTTTTACCGTAGGATTTCTTTGCAATCTAGAAACGGTTACTAAATTAGAATAGAAAAAAGTTAGTTCTGTTAATGCAGAAACTTGAGATTGTATAAATATGGTTACTTTATTTGGATCTAAGCCGACTGATAAGTAATCTAATGCTACTTCTATGATATTTTCTCTAATTTTTTCTGGATTATCTGCGTTATCAGTAAGAGCTTGAGCATCGGCAATCATAATATACATTTCATCATAGTTATTTTCATTTTGCAGTGCAACACGATTTCTTAACGATCCTACAAAATGTCCTAAATGTAGCCTCCCAGTTGGCCTATCTCCTGTTAGTATTATTTTTTGTTGTTGCATCCAATCACTTTCTTTCTACTTTAGTATATCAAACTATTATGTTTTCGTAAATTTTAGATTAATCGTTTTTTTTCGATCTTAATTTTATTTGTCTTTGAGCTTCGCTCATTTCTGAATTATAGTTACTTTGTTGATAGTTATCGTTTATCATTTCGAGAGCAAATTCTTTCCAAATTTCAGCATCTTCCTGAGTTAATTTCTTTTCTTTACGATATTGTTTTAATGTTTCTAGTATCTCGTTATATGCTTCTGTATCTTTTATTGATTTAAAATAGTTGTTATAAATCATAGCATTTCTCATTATTTGTTGTTCTTTTGTAAGAGATTTGTTCTTTCTTGTTAAACCACATTTCATCCCTTGCAAAATTTGTCTTACTTTTTCGTCAGAATAAAAACATTGTTTTAATAACATGATTAATTCAATTTTCTCAAAGTAATCAGATGGATCAAAAAATTCTGTTTTATTGAAAGTTTTGTTAATTTTCTGAATGATTTTTCGACATTCTAATTCCGAATATCCAACACTTTCTAATAAGTCAATTAGTTCTGCTTTTTCTAGTAAACTCAGATTACGAACAGGTTTATCTTTTGCTAAATTATAAAAGTTTTTTATTTTTTGCAATATTTCTCTTCTTTCTTTTTCTGAATTTGTGTATTCTCCATTTTCTCTTTTAACTGAAGATATCGCAGATGTTACATGGGTTGATCTATTTTTTAACGTTTCTGTTGGTTTTAAATCTTTTGTTGGAATGATAATTTCTTCTTTTAATTGTCTTGCTAATTCATCAATTAATTTTTCGCTCAATCTTAATTCTCTTAACGCTTGAAGTACTATTTGATAATCGGTCAAAAAAAAGTTTTTTTTCTTGGTAAAATAATGGTCTCTTATTGCAAAAAGATTTTTCATGATGTGCATTTTTTCTTTTTCAGCGGCTTTCGCATTTTGAATTGCTTCTTGTAATTCAAAAGGTAATTCTTTTCCCTTTTCTTCTTCAAGGGTTAATAAATCACTAAATTGCCTATTTGATAAATCATATTTTAGGAGTGCTTCTTGTTGTTTTTTAGATAATAGTAATCCTTTATTTTCTAATAATAGTTGCATACTCTCTAAATCTTTTTCTAATACTTTCCATGTAATATAATTTTTATGCTCTTTAGAAAAATCTAAATTAGTTATGGCGACAGAAAATCCATTCAGTTGTGAGACAAAATGTCTTACTCGGTTTCCACGGAATACATTTATGATTTCTTCAATTATTGTAACAGCATCCTTCAATGCTTCTTGTTCTACCTTTAAATCTTTTTTGTTTTTAATCATTTTTATAGATGCCATCTGGTATTCTAAATATAAATAATTATACAATTCATCTAAATCTTCTAAGATTATTTTATCTGTTTTATTCATATAATTTCCTTCTTTCTGTATTTATCTTCTATTTTTGATTCTTCTAAAACAATCGTTTGTTTCATTTCTATATATGCTTCCTGTAGTAATTCTTGGATGAAATCTTTCCATTCATTTCTTTCTTTTTGCCAATTTTCTTTTGAATTTTCTGGAATTTGCTTTATCATATCCCATGCTTGATTTAAAATTTGGTAATGAACACTTTTTTTGTCCATATAGGAAACTATTAATTTTAGTATTCGGACATTACGCAAAGTTTGTTCTTTTGTGCTTTGTTTTATCGGATTATCTTTATCGGAATTATCAATGTTTTCTAAGATAGCTAATATTTCCTGATTGGTATGATATGTTTTTCTAAGAGTAATGGCTAGTTTTATTTTATCTATTAAATCCATTGAATGAAATTTTTCTAAGCAAGGCATTCGACGCCGAGTTTCTGCTAAAATATTTCTACATTGGATATTGTCATAACCATAATAAATTAGTCCATTTAGTAACTTTTCTTGTTCTTCGACAGTTAAAGGGTGCTTCGCTTCTCCTAATTTCAGATTAAAAAGACTTCGAAATTCTTCCAATCTTGCTTTTTCTTCTTCGGAAATCCTTTTTGGTTTTATTAATTCTTTTTCTGAAACTTTTTCTTTTCTATTTTCATTTTCTTTATTTTCAATTGAAGCGGATTCTTTCACTTGTTCTACTGTAATGTCTTTTTTCAATTCTTCTACTAGCAATTTGTAAAAGTCATTATTAAGTCCTAATTTTTTTAGTTCTTCTATCAATAAAGAGTAGGTTTCTGGTGTTAATTTTCTATTCGCAGCGAAATAAATCTTTTTGATATTTTCTAATTTTTTGAATATCTCTAATAAATCATTGCGAGAACTTTTTATTATTTGAATTAGCTCATCAGCTATTTTAGGATAGTATTCATATATTTTTAGCAAATTATCGTCTAAAAATGGAAGTATTGTTTCAATTCTTATGTTATGTTGTTGTAAGAAAATTTTGCTTGGTAAGGAAAGAACAATTGAGTTTAATTTTACTTTTTTTACACAATATAGATAATCTGTAGCCACTAAATCCAAAAATAAATCTTTGATTTCTTCTTTGGATAATTGTAATTTTAATAAAATATCATCAATGTAGGAAGTGATTGTTATAATCCGATTAACTTCGGTTTTTCCTTCTAATATTTCTTTTAGAGCAATTGCAGTGTTTAATGCTTCTTTCGCTCCATGGTAAATTACTGTGTTTTGTATTGAATCTTTTTTCGTTAAGGAAAAACTAACCGTTAATACTCGTTCTTTTTTTAATACTTCGTGATGTAAAGCATTAATAATATCGTCTAATTTTTCTCTTGCTCTTCTTTGATAATTTTTCATAAATTCACCTTTTATCCGTTTTATTATACTGATTTTTTCTAAAAAAGCAATCCAAGAAAAAAGATATTCATTACGAATACCTTATTATACTAATTCTAATTTTACTTCTAGTGCATCGTCGCCGATTCTTTCTTTTATTTTGATAATTCTAGTATATCCGCCATTTCGATTTTCATAAGTTTTGGCAAGTTCATTAAATACTTTATTTACGACTTCTGAATCATTGTGTACAAAAGCAAGAGCTTTTCTTCTTGAAACTAGTGTTCCTCTTTTTCCATAGGTAATTAGTTTATCCACAAATTTACGTACTTCTTTGGCTCTAGCTTCTGTGGTTACTACGTATCCATTTAGAATTACTGTTTTTGTAAGTCCTGCTAGAATACTTCTTCTTTCACGTGTTTCTCTATTTAATTTTCTATACATACTCTAACCTCCTAGTCTCGGAACTTTAGTCCCATTTCTGCAACTTTATCTAGAACTTCTTTTAATGATTTCTTTCCTAAGTTACGGATTTTTGTTACTTCCACTTCTCTTTTTGAAATTAAATCTTGTACGGTATGAATCCCTGCTCTTTTTAAGCAATTATAAGCTCTTACAGAGAATTCAATTTCTTCAATTGGAGTTTCTAACGTTTTGGTAATGGTATCTACTTTCTTTTCTGTCATTAATCCAGAAACATCGCTAATTGAATTTAAGTCTGCAGCAAT
>CAOWNX010000083.1 GCA_948552115.1 uncultured Bacilli bacterium | reverse complement strand
ATCTTTCAACTATTGCCAATAGAATTAAGAAAAGTTCAAAATAGCTTTTTTACGAGTGGACTTATTTTTATCTTAACTGGTATTTTACTCCTAATAATGTACAAATTTTTATGCGTTTGGCTGGATCGAAAAAAGCCAAAAATAGTTCACAAAAATGCTTAAAATCATCGAATTTCAATATGCATTGACAAAAAGAAAAAAAGAATCTAAAATACTCTTTAAATACATACACCGAAAAAACGGTGTTTTTATAACAAAAGAGGAATAGTATGGAGAAAAGTCAAGCTCAAAATTTACCAACATGGGTAAAATACATAAACTCATTAAGAGGTTTACTAGAATCAAAAAAACAAAACTATATTCAAAAAAAAGAAGAAAAAATAATTTCTTGGATTGAAGAATCTTGGAAACAGAGACAAAGGAAAATCAGTAGCAATAAAATAGAAACCAATAACTTCTATAAAAATTATTTAAAAGATATTACCAATCAAATTCCGTCTTCATTTCAGACGATTTTTAACTTGTATGAAAAATTCATTCCAGAAAAAATAGAGCAAGAATATATATGCTTAGCAAATCTATTATCCGATTACAACCAATATGTATTGTATATAAATGCTCAAAATAAACAACTAGAAAGAGCATCAGATTTCTTACAAAAACAACCGAAAACGAATAAAGATAACCAAGCCATGGACCAATTTTCATTTTACTCAAATGAAATAGAAAAAAGAAGAGCAAAACTTCAAAAAATCATGGAAGCAATGCAACAACAAATTCAAAAATTAAATTTTTTCACGACTTTCAATCAAACAGAAATAACCGAAGAACAGCTTAAAGTATTAGAAACATTTGGATTACCAGATGATTTAGTAAATGTAATGAAACAACATTTAAAATACTATATAAAAATGCGTATGAATTGTTTCAAAGAAATCAAAAAAGAAGCTGAATTTGCAATCCATTGTTTTCAACATCACAATTTAGTTACCGATTCAGTAACTTCAGCAGAAACAATAAGAGAATATCAACAAATGAAATACTATGGTTTACCTACAAAATGTGATAAAAAATCAATCGAAGCCGAAGAAAACGCATTAACAAATGACATTTCAAGAATTGGACTAAAAAAAATGACTCAAAATTTTTATGTTTCCCTTAATTTAAAACCAAAATGTGTGACGATAGATTCAGCCACTGGAACTTATGACTATTACGATTATCAATCAAAGGAAATGCAAAAAAGAAGAAAAATAGATTTAACCATTATGAAAATCATTTCAAGTTACTTAGAAAAGAAAAATATTCAAGAAAATGATTTGAGAATCTTAAATGCGAATCGAGATTGGATGAGAAAAAACTCCTATGATAACATTTTAGAATTCATTAAAAAATATGAAATGGTAGAAGAACAAAAATCTGATTTATTCGATACAAGTAGAAATTTAAAAAAAATAATTTGACAAAAGGAATAAAAAACTTTATAATGAATATCGTTATGAAAAAGGAAAGCAATGGATTCCACCATTCACCTGATATCAGAAAGATATGGGTCAATGCCAAAAAGAAAAAAGTGTGATTTTCAAATTTTGGGTGGATACATTGTATCTACCTTTTATAATGTATGGAGGTGCATTCAGATAGCAAATAACAAAAACGACCTGAAAGTAAATGGCGAAATTAAAGTGAGTGAATTAATGGTAATTGGTCCCAATGGAGAACAAATGGGTGTAAAAAGTATCGAAGATGCTTTGACACTTGCAAACTATGCGGGTCTTGATTTAGTATTAATGAGTGGAAGTAGCAACCCTGCAGTTGGAAAAATAATGGATTATAACAAATTCAAATATGAAAAACAAAAAAAGCAAAAAGAAGCTCAAAAAAAACAACGTGAGACCAATAAAGAGATTAAAGAGTATCGATTATCTGTAGTAATTGATATCCACGATTTCGAAACGCGAGTTAGAAATGCCAAAATGTACTTAGAAAAAGGACATAAAATTAAAGCACAAGTTCGTTTTAAAGGAAGACAAATGGCTCATCCAGAATTAGGAAAAGACGTTCTAAATAAATTTTCAGAACAATTAAGTGAAGTAAGTACCATTGAAACAGCTCCAAAAATGGAAGGTCGAGTTATGTATATGCTTTTAGCACCGAAAAAATAAGGAAAGAAGGATTTTTATGGCCAAAGGTGGAAAACAAAAAACACATAAAGCAAGTAGTAAAGTATTTAAAAAGAAAAAAAATGGAACATTAACTTATAAACTATCAAATGGAAATCATAAAACAAACAAAGATAGTGCAAAACAAGTAAGACAAAGAAGAACTAAGGGAGTATTAAGTAAAGGAGAAGCTGACAGAATTAAATCTGTCATCTAAGGTGGTGAATTATGGCAAGAGTTAAAGGTGGATCTGTTTCCAAGACGAGACGTCGTAAAGTATTAAAACAAGCCAAAGGATATTTTGGTTCAAAACATAGATTATATAAAACAGCACAAGAACAAGTATTTCATAGTGGAGCTTATGCTTATAGAGATAGAAAGCAAAATAAAAGAAACTTTAGAAAACTTTGGATTACACGTATCAATGCAGCATGTAGAATGAACGATTTAAGTTATTCAAAATTCATGAATGGTTTATCTATTGCTGGAATCGAAGTAAATAGAAAGATGCTTTCTGAACTAGCAATCGATAATCCAGAGTCTTTTAAAGAATTAGTAAATGTTTCCAAAGAAGCTTTAAAAAGTGGAAAGAAAAAAGTATCTACACCAGTAAAAGAGGAAAAGAAAGTAGAACAAAAAGAAATCAAAAAAGAAACTGCTGAAACAAAAGATTATAGCAACAGGACTTTAACCGAATTAAAAGCAATAGCGAAAGAACAAGGTATTAAAGGTTATAGTACAATGAAAAAAGAAGAATTAATCTCAAATATAAAATAACAATGAAGGACTCTAAAAAAGAGTTCTTTTTTTGACATGTAATAATTTGTTAGAAATCGTAGACATTAATCTTGAATGTTTAAGTGGGATTTCTACGATGAGATAAAGAGGTTGGATGAAAGAGAATTAAGATGGTTGCTATATATCTTTTTCTATTCAGAAGAAGAGTTAAGAAATAATTTTTATCAAATTTTTTTAAACTTGTCTTATAAAAAATATATGTTATAATTTGGAATCATTGCAATTTATAAAACGGAAGAATTTAGCAAAAAAAATAACCAATTAAAAGAAAACAATCACATTATAGAAGATGGGATCGTTACGCTAAGTAGTGTCAAAATAGAACAAATCGATAAAAAATTAAAAGAAAATAATTGTGAAATGATAGGATTATTTTATCCTCTTGTCGAAAGAAAATTAAACTTTCAAAATTTTGAGACAAGAATTTCTGCAATTCGTAATTATATTCATGGAAAACAATTGACGGAAAAACTAAATAGCAAATCAGATAAAATAATCTGGAAAGATCTAGGAGGAGTTTTATCTGATAACATGCTAATAGAAATAAATTTTTTGAGTGATTATTATCAAAAATTATTTGGAGAAAGTTTAGATAAAACCCAATTGAATTCAGAAAAAATATATGAAGATAACTATTATGATACTGGAGAAATTCCATGTGGAGGTTGTCTTCTTTATACCCCAGTATTAAATAAAATCGAATATGAAAAAGCAACCGATACTTATACTATCTTTATAGTGGATTTAAGTATGGCTCCAGAGAGTTATAAAAATACAAAACAATTAACTGACGAAGAAATAGAAAAAAATAACTTAAAAGATAAAATAGGTTTATTAAAAATTTCCTTCAAGTGGATGAATAATCAAGTTGTTTTAAAATCTACGGAATCACATCCCATTCCATACTAAAAAATAAGATAACCAAAAGAAACAAATAAATGGAAAATTATAGATCAGCAAAAAATTACCTTTTAATGAATGAATAATTTTTCATTACCAAGAGAAATTCAATTTAAGAAATCTCAAATCGAGATTTTTTTTTGAATTTTCAGATTAATTCTCTTGCAGTTCCTTTTTTTTTTCTGTATAATGACTAATAG
>CAOWNX010000082.1 GCA_948552115.1 uncultured Bacilli bacterium | reverse complement strand
GGGAGATAGTCATGTAGGACTTCAAGCAAGACTCATGAGTCAAGCACTAAGAAAATTATCTGGAACCATTAATAAGACTAAGACGACTGCAATATTCATCAATCAATTACGTGAAAAAGTTGGAGTGATGTTTGGAAATCCAGAAACAACTCCAGGAGGAAGAGCTCTAAAATTTTATGCAACCATTCGATTAGACGTTCGAAGAGGAGAACAAATCAAGCAAGGAGACAATGTCATTGGAAATCGGACCAATGTAAAAGTAGTCAAAAACAAAGTAGCTCCACCATTTAAAACTGCGAGTGTAGATATCATGTATGGCTCTGGGGTAAGTAGAGAAGGAGAAATCGTCGACATTGCCAGTGAAATCAATATTATTGATAAAAGTGGAGCTTGGTATTCCTACAATGGAGAAAAAATTGGACAAGGAAAAGAAAATGTGAAAGCCTATTTAAAAGAAAATTCCGCCTTAAAAGAGGAAATTGAAAATAAAATTCGTGTTCATTATGGCTTTGGAGAATCTACAGAAAAAGACGAAAAAAAGAAAGAAACAGAAGAACAACCAAAACAATAGGTTGCTTTTTTCTTGTAAAAAAGGAAGTTTATACTTATAATAAAATTATAGATGAAAAATTATAATTATCTATACATAAAATAGGAGGAAAAAATGGAATATCAAGTTATATCCATCATTTTAACTCTTTTGATTGGTATTTTTATTGGTACAATTGCCATGATTGTTATAAGCAATATCAAAGGCAATAATGCTGAAAAAAAAGCTGCTAAGTTTTTAGAAGACGCAAAAAAAGAAGCAGAAAAACAAAAAAGAGATCGTCTCTTAGAAATAAAAGAAGAATCTTATAAACTAAAACAAGAGCTCGATGCAGATTTAAAAATCAAAAAAGAAGAAATGAAAGAAACTGAAAATCGTTTATTGCAAAGAGAAGCAAACTTAGATAAACGGGATGAAATGTTACAAAAGCGAGATGCAATGTTAGACGAAAAAGATTCTAGCGTCTTAGCCAAACAAAAAGAATTACAAGAAAAAGAATTAAAATTGGATGAAATGTTTAAAGAAGAAATGACATTGTTAGAAACAATTGCCAAATTTTCAAAAGAAAAAGCTCATGACATGATTATGAAACGTGTAGAAAATGACATGGCCAAAGAAATTGCAGATTATTGCAAAGAACAAGAAAGAGAAGCAAAACTGATTTCTCATGAAAAAGCAAGACAAATTATTGTCGAGAGTATGGAACGTTATTCCGAAGACGTTGCCAGTGAACAAACGGTAAGCACCATTAATTTACCAAGTGATGACATGAAGGGAAGATTAATTGGTCGTGAAGGAAGAAATATTCGAACCATAGAATCGGTAACAGGAGTAGATTTGATTATTGATGATACACCAGAGGCAATAGTAATATCAAGCTTTGATCCTTTAAGAAGAGAAATTGCCAAAATTACAATTGAAACATTAATTAAAGATGGAAGAATTCATCCAGCAAGAATTGAAGAAGTATACGATAAAGTATGCAAAGATATCAATACCAAAATTACAGAACTAGGTAGTGAAACAATTTATGAACTTGGAATTACTAAAATGGAGCCAGAACTAGTTAATTTAATTGGAAAATTAAATTATCGAACCAGTTATGGACAAAATGCACTACAACATTCCAAAGAAGTAGCGAACTTAACAGGATTAATGGCTTCAGAACTTGGTGAAAATGTTATGCTTGCCAAACGAGCAGGCCTTTTGCATGACATTGGAAAATCAATTGATTTTGAAATAGAAGGAAGTCATGTAGAAATTGGAATAGATATTGCCAAAAAATATCATGAAGACGACATTGTAATCAATGCCATTGCATCTCATCATGGTGATGCCGAAAAAAATTCCATCATAGCTGTATTAGTCGAAATCGCAGATACTCTTTCTGCGGCAAGACCAGGAGCCAGAAATGATTCCTTAGATAACTACATCAAACGATTAGAACAATTAGAAGAAATTGGAAATTCTTTTGAAGGAGTAGAAAAGACTTTTGCAATGCAAGCGGGTAGAGAAGTAAGAGTAATGGTAAAACCAGAAGAAGTTGATGATGCCAAAAGCTATAAAATTGCTCGCGAAATGAAAGAAAAAATTGAATCAGAAATGCAATATCCTGGTACAATTAAAATCATTGTAATTAGAGAAAGTCGAGCTCAAGAAGAAGCCAAATAAGCTTCTTTTCATTTTAAAAGAAAAAAGGAGAGATAATATGTTAATAATTTCATGGAATGTCGCAGGAATGCGAGCATGTTTAAGAAAAGGATTTGCTGATTTTTTTGAAAAAATCAATGCCGATATATTTTGTGTTCAAGAGTCGAAAATTACAGATGCAGAATTGGATTTTCGACCAGAAGGATATGAAATATACTTATATCCTGCAAAGAAAAAAGGATATGCAGGAACGCTAGTCTATAGCAAGAAAAAACCAATAAATGTAACATACGGAATGGGAGTAGAAGAACACGACTTAGAAGGAAGAATTATAACCATGGAATATCCAGATTTTTACTTCTTAACCCTCTATGTACCAAATTCAAAGCGTGAATTACTTCGATTAGATTACCGTATGAAATGGGAAGACGATTTTTTTAACTATTTAAAAAAGTTAGAAGAAAAAAAACCAGTATTTTATTGTGGAGACTTGAATGTTTGCCACCAAGAAATCGATATTGCAAATCCAAAAGCAAACGTAAGAAGTGCAGGATTTACAATCGAAAAACGAGAAAAATTCTCCAAAATATTGGATAATGGCTATGTAGACGCTTATCGTTATTTGAATCCAGACAAAGTAATGTATACCTGGTGGAGTTATTTTGCAAGATCAAGAGAAAGAAATGTTGGATGGCGTTTAGATTACTTTGTCTTATCTGAAAAATTACTTCCTCACTTAAAAGAAGTATATACTTACAATGAAGTAATGGGTAGTGATCATTGTCCAATTGGATTAGATATCGATTTATAAAAAATAAGAAGAAAAAAGCGAGTAATGTCTCTATATTAACTAAAAAGACATGTTAACTCGCTTTTTTGATAATTAAATTTATAAAATTGAAGATTTACCAAAACATAGAAATGGAATTAAGTTAAGTCATATGAAGGATGAATCATCGAAAACATGATACAAATAAGAAACAAAAGAAAGTGGAATCATAAATTGGTTTAGAGGAAGAGAAAAACTTCTTAAGAGAGATAAATTAGATTTCCTCTTACATAGTCTAAATATTGCTATACCAAATGAAATTTTAGATAAATCATTCGCGTTTTTTATCAGAACAATATTGGATAAAACCTTATCATTACAATAATTCTTATGACGAAATTAATTTTTTTGATTATGACTTTGACTATTCCAAAGAAAAAGCATTAAAAACACCAAATAATACAGTCGATGGAATGTTGCTAAAAGCAGGGATTATAGAAAATGGTACAATGACAAAGAAATAAATTAAAATCATTGATTAAAGAAACAAAAAATAGCTTTTTTATAACATTGAAAAAGTATGCTTATTGTAACCTGCATACTTTAATTTTTAAAAATAATGATTTTTCAATGCGAATTAAGATTAATACACTCATTTTAAGGACCAATACTTGTTGGCATGCGCAAGGCATAAACCTATAGTACTAGATTTAATCTCCACTTTCTCGTACTTCCATAATGACTGGCAATACAATTGGATGTCTTCCCGTTAAACCACTTATAAATGGATGAAGTTCTAAAATAATTTGATTTTTTAAATCGGTATAATTATAAGTTCCACTTTTTAAAGATTTATTAACAACCTCACTAACCTTACGTTCAATTTGATTATCCGTTTTCATTCACCAAAACAAAACCTCTCGTAGTAACATTTGGTTTAATTAAAAGCTTTCTAGTTAAGGGATTAATATTTAATATTGTAAGTAAAATCCCATCCTTACTCATTAATTTTCGATCCTTTAATACTATAGAACCAATATTTCCAATGCGAGATCCATCTACATAAACATCTCCAGCTTGTACCGATTCTCCTCTTGTAATACCTTGTTTACTTAACT
>CAOWNX010000081.1 GCA_948552115.1 uncultured Bacilli bacterium | reverse complement strand
ACAATCGTGTTGCCGAAATGTATATGGATCAGTTAATAACATATGCAAAAGGGTTGAACGCAGCAGGTTGGATAGTTGAAGCAAACACGATTAAAATTGTGTTTGCTGACTCTAGCATAGCCGAAAGTGTTCGGCAAGACTGGAGAAAAGGATAAACCCAATCACAGTGAGATGTTTGTATGGAACAACTCACTGTTTTTAACAATTTATTAAAAATATAATATATTTTAATGAATTGATTGATATAACTTAATTTCAAGACTATCAAAAAAATCGAAAGAAGACAAAACTTGAATGGTTTCAAAAGAAATGTTTTTTGACCAAAATATATAATTTTAGTGAGTTAAAAAATTTAATTTATAATACATCAATTTTAAATAGAATGAATCATGTATTAGAAAGAATTGATAAAGCTATGGAATATAAAAATGATGGTAAACCATATTCTGCTTCTGAAGAAATTAAAAAACGTGTTCTCAGAGGTTTAAAAGTAATAATCAAAGGATTTAGAAAAATAGTTGAAAGAGGTGCACATCTATTCTTTAAGTATGCACGAGAAGGAGGTCTTAAATTTGATTAATTTATTAGAAATAATGCAGTTACTAAATTATTTTAGAATTGTTGCAAAAAGGAAAGAAGTCCAACAACAAAACCCAGTTAAATTTTATTGCTAATATTACATGATTTAAATTCATTAAGAAAAGTTACAAAGGAAATAGAATGACAAAGTTCTATTTCTTTTTAAATACGAATAAAAATGAAATAGGAAAAAACGGAAAGGATGAGATAAATGGAAAGCTATCAAGGAAATGCCAGTAAAACAATAAAAAACATAGGAAAAGGAATAGGAATTGCTTTCATTTCAACCATAGTATTCTTACTAATATTTGCAATTATATTAACTTATACAAAGGTAAGCGAAAACACCATAACACCTGTAATTATAATAGTAACAGCAATAAGTATATTACTTCGGAAGCTCAATTGGAAATGGAAAGATTAAAAAGAATGGGATAATAAATGGAGGTATGATAGGAGGAAGTTACCTACTTATTCTTTATATGATTTCTAGTCTTTTAAATTGGAAATTTAGCTTGAATTGGCAAAGTATTATTATGATAGTAGTTGGAATCATTTTTGGAATATTAGGAGGAATAATAGGCGTAAATAAGAAGTAAAGAATTTAAAAATAAAAGAAACGAAAATGGAATTGTCGAATTTTGCGGTCAAAAGTTTAGAAAAAAACAGCAAAAATAATTGACAACTCCATTTTTTGTCATTATAATGACATTACATTTTCTGATTAATTTTATCATTTTAGTAAAAATTTAAATCCCCAAAAGGGAATCAATTTATTATTTTCATTCAATTAAAAAAATCTTAAAAAAATCCAAAAAGAGAAAGAATACAAAATGAAAGGAGGCAGGCTTTTGCCCAAAAAGAAAAAAATAATACTAACAGTGGCCATTTTAGGCATTACTTTGTTAGCATTTATAGGAGGACAGACCTATGATAAATATAGTACAGGAGTAAAAGGGGAAGGAATGGCAGAAGTGGCCACATGGAATTTTAAAATAAATGGACAAAAAGAACAAGTACAATCCATTCCACTAATCTCCACTTGTCATAATGAAACATTAGTAAATCATAAAATTGCTCCAGGAACAAGTGGAAGCTTTAATATTAGAATAGATGCAACAGGTTCTGATGTTGGAATTCAATATCATATTAGTTTTTCAAACGAAAGCAACAAACCAACTAACTTAAAATTTGAATATGAAAAGGTAGAATATAATGCAATCCAAGAATTGCAAAATAATTTATCAGGAATCATAAAGGCAAATGATGAGAACAAGCAAAGAATATTCAATATTAAGTGGAAATGGGATTATGAAACTGGAAACAATGAAACAGAAATAGCAGAAAATGACCGTATTGATACACAAGATGCACAGCAATTCCAAAACTATACATTTTATGTAACTATCACAGGAACACAAATAAAACCAGCAGAATAGAAAAATACAAAGCAAGTAAAGGAGGCAAAAGTGGAAGAAAACTCAAAAAATGAAAAAAGAAAAATAACCTTAATTATTATTTGGAGTATGGTTTTTATTTTTTTCTTTTCAGGACTTAGTATGGGAAAAGAATTTAGTAAAATCACTTTAGAAGGAAAAGCACAAGTGGCAGAGCCAATTTTAAAAGTAGAAAGTGACAAAACAATTAAAATAAAACACTTAGAGGATATAGGAATCTATCAATTTAAAATAAAAAATTATGACGAAACAGGAAACGTAACACAAGTTGATTTAGAATATGAAATTGAAATTTTAGCAGATAGCAATAAGAATATTTCTTTAAAGATTTATAAAGAAAATCAGGAATTAAAAATTAGTAAAAACAAAACAGAAAAATTTTTAATCACAAAAGAGGAAAAACAAGAAGATAATTATAAAATAGAGATAACTTGTAACAAAGCAGTAATAGAAGAATTGATACAAGAAATACAAATTAAAGTGCATTCCAAACAAAAAGGAAATAGACAAGCAGAAGGATAAAAAAGGAGAGAGCAATAAAATGAAGAAAAAAATAGTTTTTTTTGGTATGGTCATATTCATCATTATGATAAATACAAATGTGAATGCTAAATATTTGCTAGAATATACCCATACAATAGCCAACATACAAATAGACCAAATACCACCAAAAGTTGAATTAATAAGTGCAATCAATACCCAGACAGCTAATGAAACATATGAGAACCAAACAAATTCCCTAATTGTAACCATAAAAATAATAGAAAAAAACATTCAAAAAAATAATTTTAATCAAAACTATGTGGAAGTTTTAGTTGGAGATAAAAAACTAGAACCAGAAAAATATGAAATCATAAAAGTAGAACAAACAAGCAAAATAGTATTATATAACATAAAATTGCATAAAATAGTAGGAGAAGAAAATCTTAAAATAAAAGTAAAAGAAGGAACCATAGAAGATATTTCAAACAACAAGAATCAAGAACAGATATTTGTAATTGGGATAAAAAGTAAATAATTTAGAAAAACAGTTGATATTTTTTCCATTTTAATATAAAATCTAAAAGACTAAATAGAAGGAGGGACAAAATGGTTACGCTAGAAGAAGTAAGAAAAAATGAAGAGGTGGAAGCACTCATAAAAGGTGCTCAAAAACAATTAGATGGTCTGGGGTATACAGAACATAGTCATAGGCATATTTCGATTGTATCGAAAAGAGCAGGAGATATTTTAGAAAAATTAGGATATCCAGAAAGAACAGTAGAGCTTACAAGAATAGCAGGATATCTACATGAT
Source organism: uncultured Bacilli bacterium (assembly GCA_948552115.1). Lineage (GTDB taxonomy): Bacteria > Bacillota_I > Bacilli_A > RF39 > UBA660 > MGBC162267. The sequence continues at coordinate 825 of CAOWNX010000081.1, read as the reverse complement.
ATTGGAAACTGTGTGAACCGAACGGATCATGCCCATAGTGGAGCAATCATAGCCTACCATATCTTAAAAGATATGGGAATGCCAGTAGAAGAAAGAACAGAAATTATGATGGCAATTGGAAATCACGATGAAAAAACAGGAACAGCAGTAAGTGATCTATCAGCAGCAATTATCTTGGCTGATAAATCAGACGTGCATAGAAACAGAGTCACAAATACTAATCTTTCAACCTTCGATATACACGATAGAGTCAATTATGCTGTAACAAATGCCGATTTAAGACTAGATAGCGAAAATAGAAAAGTTATATTAGACCTAACAATAGATACCAAATTATGTCCAGTATTGGACTATTTTGAAATATTTATGGACAGAACCATGATGAGTAAATATGCAGCAAAATATTTAAAAATATGGTTTGAACTAGTAATTAACGGAACTAAATTATTATAATGGAGGAAATATCATGAGAAAAATAAAAATATTAACAATTATATTAGCAATTGTACTCGTTACAATGGTAGCTTTCTGGGGAATCTATGTTCCTACGCAAAATAGAATGGAAAACAAAGTAGAAGGATATTCCTATGCTATGGATTTAAAAGGCAGCAGAAACATCCGATTAAAAGTGGATGATTCAAGCAAAACAATCATCAAAGACAAAGAGGGGAAAGAAGTAGAAAATTCGCAAAACTTAACAGAGGAAGAAATAGCAGAAAAAGGATATACCAAAGAAGAAATACCATATAACACACAAGAGGTAAAAAAAGAAGAAAATTATAAGCAAGTTAAAAAAATAATAGAACAAAGATTAAAACAAATGGG
>CAOWNX010000080.1 GCA_948552115.1 uncultured Bacilli bacterium | reverse complement strand
ACAATTATTTTTCTTGGCAATTCTTTCTGCAATGCGATACATCATTCTTCTCATAATTGTAATTAAATATTCATGAGGTATATTCTTGTAAATTGCTTCTTGAATTTCTGTAAACTGAATGACATGTAATTTCATTTCTAAATTGTATTCGGATAAAATTCTAGCTAATTTTTCTACTTTATTTTTGGCTTCGACTGAAGTATGGGGTGGACTTTCAAAATATAAGGCTTCGATTTTTACTCCACGTTTCATTGCTAAATATCCAGCAACTGGAGAATCGATACCACCACTAAGCATGAGTAAGCCTTTTCCAAGGGTTCCTACGGGATATCCACTGATTCCTTTGTGAGTTTCAAAGTAAAGATATGATTTTTCTAAGCGAATTTCACAATGTATGATGATTTCCGGATTATGAACGTCTACTTGGATTCCTTCTTTATTTTTTAGTACTACTCCACCAAGGATTTTACTTATTTCTAAGCTCGTTAAGGGATATTTTTTATTGCTTCGTTTGGTTTCTATTTTAAAGGTTTTGGCAGTTATTGTTTTTGTTAATTCTTTTAAAGATTCTTTGATTTGTTCTAATTCGTTGTTTTCTAATTCATATCCTATTATGATTTCGTGAATTCCAAAAACTTTTTTTAATTTTTTTAAAACGTTTTCAAAGTTATTATCAAAACACTTTATAAACATTCTACCTGTATCATAAGTGATGTGAACATGATCTTGTTCTAATGTTTTTTCGATGTTATCTTTTAAGGTTCTTAAAAACATTCCAATATTATCCTTTTTGGTTGTCATTTCTCCGTATTTTATGATTATCTGTTTTTCCATTGGAATCACCAAGGTTATTATAACAAATATTTTTCATTAAAAAAAGATTCCTTTTTCGAATCCTTTTAGTTTCTCTCTCTAGTTTTTACTTTTGACTGCGTTGTTAAATAATTCATTATTTCTGATAATTCTTCTTTCGTATATCTGTCTTTTTGTAAATCATTTAAATTCATTCGATTTAAGAATTGGCTCATTGAAATAATACTATATTTCGAAAAAAATATGTCCATTGTTCCTCCAGGAAATGTGCAAGAAAAACTTTGATTTTTTTTGTCCAATTTTTGAGTTATTGTATTTTCTCCAAAGATATCCTTATAAACAATTTCGTATGAACCATCGTCTTCTTTTTTATCATATGTCTTTGTCATGAAATAATAATCTTGATAATTTTCTGGATAAAGGTAATTTAAATCTCTATCTTGATATGGTTCATCTTTATTTATTTTCTCACATTCAAATAAATATTTAGCATCAAAAACATAGATATCAGATTTTTCTTCAGAATTTACCATGTAATTTTGAATCTTTAAAAGATCTTGCTCTGTGTAAGTATCTTGTGATAATTCTTCGGCATCGTTTAATTTTAAAAATTCATTTATTTCATACATATTTCCTTTATGTAAGTCTGTCAAGTAACACCATGGAATAGTAAATTCATTATAGCAAGTTTCTATATTATAGGAATACCAAGCTTTTTCAGCACTATTAAAAATATTCTCGTATTTTTCTGAAAGTATTGCAGTACGCATTGGACTTTCTTTTAATTTTTTAAAGAAATAATAGTCTTGATATTTTTCTGGATACATATAAAATATTTCTCCTGTATTAATATCTTTATTGCCTCCACCATATCTAGATTCGTTATAAATTCCTGATTTCGTTTTATCAATATTATATTCATTGAACATATCTTTTGAATCAAAAACATAGATTTCATCTGCATTCATAGATTTTTTTGAAGTTTCATTTGTTATTTTGGATGATTCTACTTTAGTAATAGTTGCTGCATAACTATCTTTTCCAGTCCCTAAAGTCAATGAAGATGCTAGCCCTAACATCAAAAGACTTTTTTTCAATTGTTTTTTTAAATCAGAATTTTTCATTATTAATTTTCCCCTTCACATATTGCTCGTTATCTTATCAAAAAAAAAATCAGAAGTCAATCAAAAATTTTCTTGATTGATTTCTTAGTCCATTAAAGAATTTAATTTGGAATAGATTGCATTAAAGCAGTTTAAGAAACGATTAATTTCATCGGTTGTCGTTATGTAGGATAAACTAATTCGTATGGTACTTATAGCTCGTTTTCGATCATTATAGATTGCCATAATACTTGTAGATAAGTCTCCACTAGAACATGCTGTATTGGTTCCTAAATAAATTTCATATTCTTCCATGGCATGAATAAATGTTTCTGGTCGTATTCTAGATAAGCTGATATTTAAGATATGAGGTATGGAATATTTTGTTTGATTAATCTTTATTCCATCTAATTTTGCAATATCCATCACTATTTTTTCGTTTAATCGTTTGACAAAATTTTCTCGTTTATCGATATCTACTAAAGCTAGGCGAAGCGCTTTGGCAAAGGCAACGATTAAAGGTACAGGAGGTGTTCCTGGTTTTAACTCATTACTTTTTCCGCTTCCATAGATTAAGGGATTAATTTTGACACGACTATTTTTATATAGTAATCCAATTCCTTTGGGTCCAAAGATTTTATGAGCTGAGATACTTGCTAAATCGACATCATGAAAGTTTACGGGGATTTTTCCAATAGCTTGGGTCATATCACTATGAAACAAGGTGTTTGGATTTTCTTTTTTGATTATTTGGCGAATCATTTTTACGGGTTGTCTGACTCCAACTTCACTGTTTACGGCACAGATGCTTACAATAATTGTCTCTGGTTTGATTTTTTCTCGTAAATCATCAAAGTCAATTAATCCTTCCGAATCATTATTGACGTAACTAATTTCAAAACCAATCGATTCTAAATATTCACAAATTTTATAAACGGATGGATGTTCTAATTTGGAAACAATCACGTGATTTCCAGTTTTCATATTCGCAAGGCATGCTCCAATTAATGCCATATTGTTTGATTCGGTAGCGCCACTTGTGAATGTTAATTCACTTTCTAATATATTAAATAAGTCACTAATTTGTTTGATAGCACTATTCATTAAGGTCTTTGTTTTTACCCCTAAGCTGTGTAGAGAATTTGGATTTCCAATAAAGTCTTTGGTAGCCCGCAAATAGGATTCTAATACATCATAACTTACTGGTGTTGTTGCACTGTAGTCTAGATAAATCATTTCCTTTCCTCCTCGCTTAATAATATATCTCGAATTTCAAGCCAATTATTTACACGTTGAATTCCTAATGAGTTTAGTTCATCTTCTTGGAAATCTTCGTTGTGTTTTTGGCTTAGTAACAATTTTGTTTCTCCATATCCTCGTTTTAAGTTGGATACTTTATCGTCTATTTTTATTTCACACATTACTAATTCTTTGGCACTGGTAAATAGTATTTTTTTAGGATTAATATAAGGCATGTTTTTTAAAATCCAGTTGTATTTATGTCTTGTCATAATAATGCTACTTTCTGGTTTTCTTTTATCAAAAAATGCACTACAGATATAAATATCATAGTAATCTTTTAATTCTTCGATTACTTCTAGGGCGTGCGGTATGATATGACAGTTATCATAAACATTTACATTTTCGTAGAAATAATCTAGGTATTTATCGTTTTCTTCAGGAGGTAAAATATCCGAAATGTAATATTCTTTGATGTCTCCTACTTTATAGTTTGTTCCTAAGTAGTTGTTTAATGCTTCAATATACCCTCCACTTACGATGGTTTCGTCTAGGTCAATCATGATTTTTTTCATATGTTTTTATTCTCCGTATTCTTCAATTAGTCTTTTATGAATTCCTGGCTCGATAATATTAATTGCCGTAATTGCATTTTCTAAGGATAGTTTGAAATTACCTTTGAAGAATGCATTTTCTGCTTTGGTCAGTCCAAAATCTACTTCTTTGTTGATTGGACGATAGCGATTTCCATAAACAATTGCCGTTTCAGCCATTTTTGCAGTTTTAATAGTTTCTTTGGTTGTATTAAATAGTTTGAATACAAGATCTCTTGCTGTATCTACTCTGGTGTTTAATGTTTTAATTGAAATTGGTGTTTTTTCTAATTCGCTTACCATATTGGCAATAGCTTCGGTCGCTTCACTTAATTCTACAAAATATTTTTTAGGAATAACTGGCAATTTATAATGTTTCATTTGGTCTTTTGATTGATTTAGTATGATTT
>CAOWNX010000079.1 GCA_948552115.1 uncultured Bacilli bacterium | reverse complement strand
CCCTTTTATCAATACAGATTTTTAAATGTCTCTGAATTTTATCTGTATTGATGTAGTAAGTGTAGGTGAGCATGGTAGGTGCTCGATTCGAGTGAGAGTTGGCTTCATTCACTGACTCTCATTTGAATCAAACAAAAAAGTAAATTGTTATTGCAATGTTATGGTCGTATTTTTTTGTTTCTGACAATTACTTAAAAATGAAAGTTTCCTTTTTTATAAAAGGCAAATGTAGATACTATCTTTATAAAAAAATTTAGCAGTACAACATATGTACTGTTTTTTTGTTTAGGAGGAGTTATATGAGTAGAATTTATGAGAAATATTTAGATTTAAAACGAAAAGATTCCAATAAAATTTATTTATTTCATTGTGGTAACTTTTATATATTTTTAGCGGAAGATGCGGATTTAATTAATAATTATGTTGTTTTAAAACGAACGAAATTTACAAGAGATGTTATGAAATGTGGATTCCCGATTGGTAGTAAAGAAGAATATTTAAAGGTTTTTCAAAATCAAAATTTGAATATTGAAGTAATTGAGAATCCGTTGATTCCAGAGGATATTAATGAACGAGAACGAGTGGTTGTGGAAGAGTTAAAGAAGTTGGAAATTGATGCTTTGACTCCAATCGATGCAATTAATAAATTAAAGAAACTTCAGGAGATGTGTTATGAATCATAAAGAAGATACCAAAACTGTAGAAGATTTGGTGATTTATAAGCAATTTATTGAACTTATTTATTATACAGAAAGTATTTTAATGAAATTTCCAAAGTGTGAACGCTTTGCTCTTGCAAGTACGATTAAAAATACAACATATGAAGGAATGCGATATGTTTTAAATGCTTTTAAAGAGTATAGTAAAGAACAGAAAATTTCTAATTTGAATCAATTGGATACTTGTCTTAAAATGATTAAAGTGATGATACGAGTTTCTTACAAGAAAAAATATATTAATGCAAAAAATTATGCTGCGTGGGGAAAAAAACTTGCAAATATTGGTAATTTGCTAGGTGGGTGGATGAAGTCATGCCTAAAACAATAAAAAATGTTTTTGATGAAAAGCTTACTTATATTAAACTCGTAGAAGCTCATCAACGTGCGAGTAAGAATAAACGAAATCACAAAGAAGTGATTTTATTTGAAATGGATTTAGAAAGTAATATTGCCAATTTGCTTCATAAAATTAAAAATGGTACTTATCATATGGGGAAATATCATGAATTTTATGTTTATGAACCAAAACAACGGTTGATTAAATCTCTTCCTTATGTAGACCGTGTGGTTCATCAATGGTATGTGGAGGAATTTATTAAACCTTATATGGCACCAAGGTTTATTTCTAAAAGTTTTGCATGTATTGAAGATCGTGGTGCACACAAAGCTGTTGATTATTTGCAAAAATACATGAGAATTATGAAACGAAATTATGGCAATTATTATATTTTGAAGTGTGATATTAAAAAGTATTTTTATAGTATTGATCGCGAGATTTTGTTTTCTATTTTGTCGCGATATATTAGTGATAAAAAGTTATTGGAATTTACAAAGTTACTTTTATTTGATGAAGACGAAAAAATAGGAATTCCTATTGGTAATTATACCAGTCAATATTTTGCAAATATTTATTTAAATCAATTGGATCATTATGTGAAAGAAACGTTACGAATAAAATATTATTTGCGATATATGGATGATTTTATATTGCTTTGTAAGACGAAAGAAGAGGCAAAAGAGTATAAAAAATTAATTGAAGATTTTATTAATGAAAAATTACATTTGGAATTTAATAAGAAAACGAGATATTATCCAAATAGTATGGGTGTGGATTTTTGTGGATATAAAGTTTTTGAAACGCATCGGCTAATTCGTAAAAGAAGTAAAGATAAGATGCGAAGAAGAATTCGAAAATGGAATAAAGATTATCGTGCTGGAGTTCTTGATTTAAAGGAAGTAGAAGAAAGTTGGAATGCTTGGCTTGGGCATATTAAACATGCGAATGCTTATACTTTACAAAATCGTTATCATGATTTGATGGAATTTCGAGATATTTTTTAGAATATTTTGTCAAATTCCTTTTTTGTTTTTTTGATGTGTGTTACATTCTTTTTGGTGATTTTATGAAGCTTTATTATAAAAATGAAACTTTATTTGTGAAAGTTAGTTCTGTTTTGGATGAAGAGTATGTAAATCGGTTGAAACGTCGAGTATTTCATATTGTAGATGATTACGAAATTGATCATGTTGTATTTGAATTAATTCATGGAGTGAAAGAAAATATTTTTTTGCTTCAATCACTAGAAAGAGAATATCGAGAAAGATTTGGTGGAGATATTTTATTTCGCTAATACTGGTGTGTTTCGTTTTGTAGATGTTGTTAGGCTGTGCAGAAACAAATGGTCGTTTATGCAAGTTTACTATGATTTATTATTATGAAAAAAATAAAAATATTTTAACTAAAACATCGTAGAAATGAGATTCCATTCTTTTTTAGATAAATAAAATAGTAATTTTATAAAAATTTTATTTTATTATTTGGGATTTTGTTAAAACATTGTGGTTTGTCAATCCTGGTTGGCCTTGGTTCCTCCGTGGTGGTGATTTCACGCACGGTCGTGACACTGGTGTGTTTGCTTTTGAAAATGCTGGTGGTCATGTGAACAATAATGTCAGTTTTCGCGAGTGATACTATGATTGAATAAGATATGAAAAAAATAAAAATATATTTTTAATATTATAAGTCATAGAAATAAAATTCCGTTCTGTAAAAGGAAAAATACATAAATAAAAAAATTGATATAGTAAGTAATGAATTATCTATTTTTTGTCCAAAAAGTTTGGGATTTAGTTATAATGGTTTGTCAATTCTTTGTATCCTTGGTTCATACGTGGTCATCAATTTCACGGTGGTAGCGGTGCTGGTGTGTTTGATTTCAATCATACAGAAGGTTCTGCGGGTTCTAATGTCAGTTTTCGCGAATTATACTATGATTTTTTATAAATTATAAGAAAATAAAATTCATTTTGAAATAATTAAAGTCATAGAAATTAAATTCCTTTTCAATAAGAAAAAATACATTAATAAAATAATTAAATTAGTAGTTATTTGAACATTTAATTTTTCTTTTTTGTTTTGAAACGAAAGTTCATTTAAAATGTTTATATTATTGAAATTTTTTGAGATTTTATTATAGATATTTTTCTTGTCAATTCTCATTGGCTTTGGTTCCGTCGTAGTGAGGCGAAATCAGATGGTGTTGGAGCTGGTGTGTTTTCTTACGGTCCTAGTAATGGAGAAGCGTATGAAAACGTCAGTTTTCGCAAAATTTACTATGATTTAATCGTTATGAAAAAAATAGAAATATTTTAAATAAGTAAGTTATAGAAATAAAATTCCGTTCTGAAAAGAAAAATACATAAATGAAGAAGTAAAATAAGTAATTTTTTTGAAAATTTTTCTTATTCCATTATTTTAGAGATTAAGTTAGAAAGTGGTTTGTCTATTCTGACTATCCTTGGTTCGAGCGTAGTGGTGATTACAATAATGGTAGTGGCGCTGGTGTGTTTGCTTTTGGTAGTGCCAGAGGTTCTGTTTACGCCTACTGCAGTTTTCGCTCCTTTACTATGATTTGAAGATTATGAAAAAAGCTAAAAAAATTAAGAATTTATTATATTTGGGGATTAAGTTAAAACGCGGTTTGTCTTTTCTTATTGGCCTTGGTTCCTACGTGGTGGTGATTTCACGAATGGTCGTGGCGCTGGTGTGTTTGATTTCAATCACAATACTGGTTCAGTCAATATTTGGAACAGTTTTCGCGTAGTTTTAACTATGATTTAATCATTATGAAAAAAATAGAAATATTTTAAATAAATCAATCATAGAAATTTAATTCCTTTTCAAAATGAAAAAACACATAAATAGTTGAATAAGTAGAGTAAATAGGAAACACTTATTTTTAATCAAAAAGTCTTACGACTTTTTGATATTTTAGAAATCATCATTGTGGAAGGTATGTCTCCTGTAGCATTTAGGCATGTGGCTAGAGCATTGATAAACCATGCTATTGTAGTAAGAAAAGGATATGCAACTGAGGAAAATCCAAATAAAATAATTAATGGGAGTAAGTGTCCTTAGAATGAATAAAGAACTTATGTAACT
>CAOWNX010000078.1:1792-4190 GCA_948552115.1 uncultured Bacilli bacterium | reverse complement strand
AAAGCCGCTTAAGACCATAAGGAGGTGTAACAATGAATAAATATGAAATCATGTTTATCGTGAAAGCGACACAAGAAAGTGCAGATGTTAAAAAGACTGCTGAAAATGCAAAAAAAATCTTAACTTCTGAGTCATCTAATGTAATTGAATTCAAAGAACTTGGAGAGAAAAAACTAGCTTATCCAATCAAAAAAGAATTAAATGGTTATTACTATGTTCTAGAAGTAGAAGCTTCCAAAGAAACAATTACTGAATTCGATCGTAAAATTAAACTTGATGAAAACGTACTAAGACATTTAATTATTAAATTAGACGAGGAGTAAAAGATGAATAAAGTAATTTTAATAGGAAGACTTGCAAGAGACCCAGAAATGCGTACAACTGCTACAGGAACAAATGTAACAAGATTTACAGTAGCAGTATCACGTCCATTTACTGGTGCAGGAGGAGATCGCGGTGCAGACTTTATCAGTTGTATTGCATGGCGTCGCCAAGCAGAAAACATTGCAAAATACTGTACCAAAGGAAGTCAAGTTGCGGTAGAAGGAAGAATTCAAACAGGTTCTTATGATGGACAAGATGGTTCCAAAAGATATACAACCGATATCGTAGCAGATAATGTAACATTCCTAGGATCGAAAGGTGCCACAGATAATGCTGGATTTACAAATAATGATCCATATGTACAAGAAATGCCAACCTATCAAGATAATTATCAAACGACTGATGCTCCAACTGCGAATGTCGGAGAAGATCCATTTAAAGATTTTGGTGATGAAATCGCTCTATCCGATGACGATTTACCATTCTAAAAGAAAGGAGATTATATCATGGCAGAATTTAGAAGAAAAAAGAAAAAAATTTGTCAAATGTGTGCTGGAAAAAGTGTTGATTATAAAGATGTTATGATTATTAATAAATATATTAATGAAAAAGGAAAAATCATGCCTAGACGTATGACTGGAGCATGTGCAAAGCATCAAAGACACATTGCGGAACAAATTAAATATGCAAGATTTATGGCTTTAATTCCATTTGTAAAATAAAAAACAAAATACTGTATTCAAAATTCAGTATTTTTTTTGCATCAATTGAAAACATTAAAAAATTGAGATATAAATATTTCTTTGAAGAATAAATAGTGTTAAAATAAAAAATCAGGTGTTACTATGAAAATTACGAGAGATTACTATCAGCTTTTAATAAAAAATCAAAACGATTCAAAATATCGTTTTATTTCATTTTCTGATTTACATTATAGTTTGTTACAACAATTATTTTATCAAGGAAAAATGAATCGTTTTTTTGAAACAATAATAAAAAAAGAAAAAAACATTGATGGAATTTTAATACCAGGAGATTTATTATCATACCTTTCAAAATATCCAAATAAAAAAATAGTAGAAGCATTAAAATGGGATTTAGAAAATCTATCTTATCAATTGAGAACCCAAATTTTTATTTCTTATGGAAATCACGACTTCCCCTTAATGAAAGAGAAAGAATTAGAAGAAGAAAAATGGAACTTAAAATACTTTTTAGAAGATAGAAAGAATGGAATCTATGTATTAGATAATGAACAAATCGTAAAAGACTCTCTAACAATAACAGGATATTCTCCAAAAAGAGAAGCATATAATACTACTTATATGCCAACGAAAGCTTTACAAATGTCTTTTCAAGAATTTCAAACACATAACTTTCCATTTGATAAAAATCATGTAAACATATTATTATCCCATGAAAATAAATTTTTTTCCTACCCCGAAGCAATAAAAGAATATAAAGACTTATACCAATACTTAACTTTAATTGTTGGAGGACACCTACATGATGGATATATTCCAATAGGGATGCAAAAAATGTTTGAAAAACAATTAAAAGACTATGGAATATGGGAAAAATATCCTCCCAAAATAGATATGTGTCGAGGACTATTTAAAGTAAGTAAAAATGGATTAAGTCAAGTAATACTTCCAAGCGAAAACTCACAAATCATATTAGAAAAAGAAGAAACAGCAAGTATTATTAATAGAGGTGTAGCCAAATACAGTTGGGTTATCTATGGTAGACCAAGCTATACTATGATAGAAATTATCGAAGAAAAAGAGAAAAAGAACCAAATAACAGATGAAAAAAAGCGAAAGAAAATGAAAGATATTTAAGAATATCAAAAAATTTGATATAATAAAAAACACAGAAAAGGAGGCAAAAATTATGAAAGTAATTTTATTACAAGATGTAAAAAAACAAGGAAAAAAAGACGATATCATCAATGTCTCAGATGGTTATGCCAACAACTTTCTTATAAAAAATGGACTTGCTGTTCCAGTTACAGCAGGAAGTAAAAAAATTTTAGATCAAGAATTAGAAAAAAAACGAAAAGAAGAAGAAGCAC
>CAOWNX010000078.1:0-1750 GCA_948552115.1 uncultured Bacilli bacterium | reverse complement strand
AAATCTTCAAACAAAAAAAATAGAATTTCAAGTAAAAACTGGAAAAGAAGACCGAGTATTTGGAAATATTTCATCCAAACAAATTAGTGAAGAATTAAAAAGAATGGGTTACTCCATCGATAAAAAATGTATTAAAATCAGCAATCCCATTGATTCCTTAGGAGTCCATCTCATACCAGTAGAATTGCATAAAAAAGTAAAATTTCAAATTCAAGTAGTATTAAAAAAGTAGGTGAATTAATGTCTTCAAGAAGAATGCCACAAAATAACGAAGCTGAAATGAGTGTCCTAGGAGTTGCATTTTTAAACGATTTTGCGATGGAAAAAATAGTCGAAGAAGTAGACACAGACATGTTTTTTGTTGAAGCAAATCGTTATATTTTTGATGCCTTAAAAAACCTATACAAAGAAAATACACCTATAGATATTACAACCGTAAAAAATGAATTAGATAAACAAAAAAAATTAAATGCCATTGGAGGATTAGAATATCTTAGTGAAGTCATTGACTCCGTTGCAACAACAGCCAACTTAGAATACTATATCCAAATTGTAAAAGAAAAAGCAACCAGAAGAAAACTAATTGATACTGCGACCAACATTATTACTGAAACCTATGAAGAAGAAAAAGATTTGACTCTCCTTTTGGATCAAGCTGAAAAAAATATCCTTAATGTCGTAAAAACAAGAAAAACAAGTGAACTCATTCCAATTGGAACTGCACTTCGTCAAGCTCAAGAAAATTTAGAAAATCTAGCCAAAAACAAAAGTGCAATAACAGGTCTTACAACAGGATTTTATGATTTAGATAGAGCAACAACTGGACTACATGAAGGCGAATTAATTATCGTAGCTGCTCGTCCTGGTATGGGAAAAACAGCATTTATTCTAAATCTAGCTTGCAATGCAGCATTTAGTACCGACAAAGCCATAGCCATTTTTAACTTAGAAATGTCAGCAGAACAATTAGTAAACCGTATGATTAGCTCCGTAGGACAAATTGAAAGTGATAAATTAAAAACAGGAATGTTAGGACACAACGATTGGAAACGTTACAATGAAGCACTTAGTGAACTTGCAGATACTCATATATACATTGAAGACAATGCTGGAATTACAGCACCAGAAATTCGTGCCAAATGTCGAAGACTTGCTGCAAGTGAAACGGGTCTAGCCTTAATCATTATTGACTACCTACAATTGGTAACTACAGGAGGAAGAACCGAATCACGACAAGTCGAAGTATCAGAAATTTCTCGTTCCCTAAAAACAATGGCCATGGAATTAAAAGTTCCAGTCATTGCAGTTGCTCAACTATCTCGTAGTGCTGAGCGAAGAGAATCGAATCAACCACGTCTTGCCGACTTACGTGAATCTGGATCTATTGAACAAGATGCTGATATGGTATTATTTTTAAATCGACAAGATTATTATGAAAACAAGACAGCCGATAATCACCAAAATATCGTTCCAACGGACTTAATTATTGCCAAGCATCGTCGTGGAGAAACTGGTTTATTTCAACTAGATAAAAGTAGCTTTAAAAACTACTTAAAAACAGAAGAGGAAGGATTTTAAAAGGTATGAATGAAAAACAACAAAAAATTACCATAGCGATTGCTGTTGTTTCAGGAATCATTTTATTTCTTTTGGGATATGGTGATCGCTTAAAAGATAATTCGAAAACAGTTTATCAAGTATACCTTGATGGACAAAAAATTGGATTAATTGAAAATCAAGACGAACTATT
>CAOWNX010000077.1:3980-4208 GCA_948552115.1 uncultured Bacilli bacterium | reverse complement strand
GATATCTATCCACATGCCCCTTATGATATTTTGTTTACTCGAAGAATTTTGGGAGATGCTACAGGTGAATTGGGACCTTTTGGAAATGATTGGAGGGCTAGTTCTTGGTATGGTAATGTAGCTCAACATATTTGGAAAGGTTATCCATGGTTTATACGAGGAGGGTTACTTGAATTTGGTAAAGCTTCTGGAATATTTGCTTTTCAACAGTATAATGGTTCCAATGAT
>CAOWNX010000077.1:0-3970 GCA_948552115.1 uncultured Bacilli bacterium | reverse complement strand
TTTGCTTTTCGCATTGTCTTGTCTTTTTGATTATCATTTGCAAAAAACATATCTTTCTTTTATAATTATTTTAGGAGAATCGATATGAAGAATAATAAAGGTTTTGTTTTTATTGAAACGATTATTGTAGTAGCTATTTTAATTACTTCTTTAATTTATTTATATTCTACTTATGTTTCTTTGACGAATAATGAAAACCGTCGCCTTTTTTATGATGACGTTAGTTATATTTATCGTGCTTATTATGTTAAAAAGTATTTTTCTAGTCAACGAATTGATCGTTATGTAAATAGTCTTAGTAATGCAAATCAAACAGAGAATGTAAACTTTATTATTTCTTTTGGTTGTGGTAGTGATGAGGTATTTGATGATTTTGAAAAGGAATCTGGTTTTTGTGAACTTTTAAGTCAAGAAATGCATTTATCTCAAGTTTATGTTACTTATAATGATTTATCGAGTATTCAAAATTGTGGAAATAATACGAGTGGACTTTGTGCAACGTATTCGAGAGTGAATTCTCATCTGGCAGCTTATTTACAAACACTTGGTGGTAAGGGGAAAACAGGATTTCGGATGATTGTGGAATTTCAAGAAGATGGGATGGGACATGCTTGTCAAAATTTAGATCAATGTAGGTATTATTATGCTTCTTTGGAACTTGGTGATATCTCATGAAAAGTCGAGGAATTACACTGATTGAATTTGTGGTTAGTATTGCACTGGTTGCTGTTGTCATGGTGTTTCTTTTTAATATGCTTGTGGATATTCAATATAATAGTAAACATGGAAGTTATGCAAGTGATAATCAACTGAATCGTGCGAGTATTGTTCGAACCGTTATGGATGATTTTACTCATTTGGGTCTTGTTGGTATTCAAGACAATAGTACAAGTAGTGAGCTTAAATTGACGTTTCGTTTTTCGAATGGAAGTAGTAAGGTATTTACATTAAGTGATCGAAGTGTTTTGTATAATAATGAGAGATGGAGTTTGAAAAGTGGTAATAATCGTACAAATTATCAGAAAAAATGTGTGACGTATCAATTTTTAAATGATGGATTGTCTGATTATTTTTATGTTTATATTCGCATTCCAGTAGTGATTCAAGGTTCAAGGGATAATACGATTGATGATTTGGAGTTTTTTTATATTGGTAAATCAAAAGATATTTTAAGTAGTAATTTTCCAACGAAGTCTTATTTAGGATATGATTCCAATACTTGTAGTGATGAATAGAAGAAGTAATGATAATATTACATGAAGAATTCTTCCTTTTAAAAATGGAAGGTAGGATATTTTGGTGTCTGAGATAATACTTTGAATTTGGGTGTGAATGCTTAAGCCCCCAAATGAAATAAAGAATATGGCGTAGTATGCCTTGGTTTGTAATGAACCATAAAAGGTAGTTAGAGAATTTAATCCTTGGGTTAATTCTAATATTCCTTTTATGAGAGTATTTATTGTTTCGTTGGTTGTTTTTAGAAAACTAGTAATCATTAAATAAAAACATATGGTTCCTAAAATTAATAGTAGGGTATTGATAGAATTTTTAATGGCTTTACTTAATAGGCTACCTAAATTGTTGTTTTTGAAATTGATTTGAAAACTTTGGTAGGTAATGTGTTTTGGACGGAAAATTCTACCAATGATTAGATTGGTAAGATAGTGAATTGAAATAATCCCAATGATGTATTTTGGATGATTTGGAAAAAGTATAGATAACATGGTAATAAGAAATAATGGATTGGAAAAGAAGGTAAATGTTAGTAAATAACTGGCATCATCTTCGGTTATTTTTTTTTCCTCTACTAATTGTTTTAAAATATAAGCACTGGATGGAGTGCCAGCAATGAGTGACATAAAAAAAGCGAATGCGCCATAGGGAGTAGTATGAAAAAATTTTTGGAATGGATAAGTAAAACATTTGGCCATAAAATCTGGAAATTGATAAGCTATTAGAAGTTCGCTTATAATAAACATGGGAAGTAGGGAGGGAAACACTTTGGTTAACCATAATTCCGTTCCTAAGATAATGTTTTCTTTTACTTCTTGGTTGTGAAGAAATATCATAATTACAAGTGTTAATAGACCTAGTAAAGTGATAATATTTTTTTTCTCTTTATTCATAATTGCCTCTTTTTTTGATATAATGTGATAGGTGACTTGCTATGTTTACAAAATATTATGAAAAACTTAAAAAATTCATGAAAGAAAATGGTTTATTTCTTTTTTCTTTGATTGCTATTGTTTTTCTGTTTCAATTTGAACTTCCTTATGTTGTTTATACTCCTGGTGGAGCAATTGATTTGAGTGATCGAGTAAAAGTAGAGGATGGTTATGAATCAAATGGGTCTTTATCGATGGCTTATGTTTCGATGATTAAGGGTAATATTCCTTTTGTACTACTGGGCCTTGTGATGCCAAATTGGGATGTGGTATCTACTCGTGATATCAAACCAGAGAATGAGTCTTTGGACGAAATGATAAAAAGTGATCAAATTTCTTTGATACAATCACAGAATAATGCGATGTTTGCAGCATATAAATTGGCAGGGAAAGAAATTAAAGAAATAAGTCAAACACATCATATTGTTTATTTGAGTGATGAGGCAGAAACGAATTTAGAATTGTTTGATGAAATTGTAACGATTGGCGGGCAACAAATTGAGAATTTGGAATCCATTCGAAAAATTATAGCGACATACAATATTGGTGATCATGTAGAAATTGTGATTCGAAGAGATGGAACGGAAGAAACTAAGTATGCTTGTGTTTATGATACTGAGGATGGTGGGAAAATAGGTGTTAGTATTATTACTACTTATGAGTATGAAACGAATCCTCATGTGGAACTTAGTTTTAAGCAAAGTGAGTCAGGACCGAGTGGAGGACTTATGACTGCTTTGGAAATTTATAATCATTTGGTGGAAGAAGATATTACACAAGGTAAGAAGATTATTGGAACAGGTACGATTTCACAAGATGGAACGGTTGGAGCCATTGGTGGAGTAAAATATAAGATTCTTGGAGCGATGAAGAAGAAGGCAGATATTTTTTTGGTTCCAGAGGAAAACTATGAGGAAGCTTTGGCAGTGAAAAAAGAAAAAGATTCGGAGATACGAATTATTAGTATAACAACGTTACAACAGGCGATTGATGAAATTTCAAAATAAATCGTTTTGTTTTTCAATAGATTTAAGGAAGTGAAATTGTGTCAAATACAATGTGGTTTATTGTGGGAATCCTTTTTGTAGGGATTGTTATTTATGCAGTAATTTCTGTAAATATTGATGAGAAAAAGGGAAAGACGAGTCAAGTAAAGAAAGATATTCATGATTTTATTTTCCAAGAACTTGGAAGTGAAGGTGTGGCAATGTATGCCTCAAATGTAATCCGTGATCACTTTCATGGAGCTATGATGTCTTCAACTACTACTACAGTAGAACATTATGTTCTTGGTTTTCTTCCTACGAAAAATGCAATTTATCTTGCAGATATTTCATTGGATGAAGAAAATGTGAATTTTTCTCGTCTTGTTTGTTATGATGAGAAAAAAATTGGCCGTGTTACAATAGTAGGAACGTATTTTTGTTTGTTTGATAAAAATGATGAAAAAATCGTAGAGGTCCATGTAGATCCTTTGAATACGAAAATGGATACAGAATCCGTCAATGTGACTCAACGAGAAGAATGGAAGTTGTTTCAAGAGTTTTTACCAAAGTATGCAAATGCTATGAATGATTGGAATGATGTTCCCCAAAAGTATCGTAAATGGGGAACTGTGCGAAAAGATTTAAAGAAATAAAATATAAGAAGTATTTATATTAGAAAATAATTTTCTATGTGGATTTTGAAGTAAAAAAGAGTTGAATTATATGAAGATACAAAAAAGTTTTTCTGATTATGTGTTGGAATTTAATGAGTGGTTGTCAAAGAGAGAACTTGAATTATTTGATCATTATTCTATTTGT
>CAOWNX010000076.1 GCA_948552115.1 uncultured Bacilli bacterium | reverse complement strand
AACAATTATTGAAGACATAAAAAAAAATGGAGAAAAAAAAGAAATCCAAAAACCACCAACCATTACAGATTTAGATTGGAAATTATTAAAAGAAAAATATCCATATAATCTACAGGAAGTTGTAAAAAAATTAAATCATAACTATCCCGTGCAGTATCTCATAGGAACTGTAGAATTTTATGGATATGAATTTATAGTAAATAAAAACGTTTTAATTCCACGATTTGAAACAGAATTACTATGTGAAAAAGTAATACATAGATTACAAAAAAAGAAATCAAAGAAAAAAGCTATCGACTTAGGAACAGGTTCAGGATGTATTGCAATTACACTGAAAAAAAACTTAAATGTTCAAATGACTGCAATAGATACCAGTGAAAAAGCCATAAAAGTAGCAGAAAGAAATGCTAAAAAAAATAAAGCTGAAATCGATTTTATTCATCAGAGTATCGAAGAAGTAAATTTAGAAAATTATGATATTATAATAAGTAATCCTCCATATGTTAGTTTGGATGAAGACACAGATAAATCGACAAAATATGAGCCACAAAATGCTATCTTTTCTAACGAAAATGGGTTATACTTTTATCAAATCATAATAAAAAAAATAAAACAATGTTCCAAAAAACCAGTCTTTATTGCTTTTGAAATTGGTATGAATCAAGGAAAGAACTTAAAACAAATGCAAGAAAAGTACTTGCCAGAATATAAAATTACCATAGAAAAAGATTATACTGGAAAAGATCGTTTTGTTTTTCTAGAAAAGGAGCAATCATGAAAAACATTTCAAAAATACTATTATTTTCATTTCTACTAATTACAATAAAAACAGTAAATGCCCAAAATTTTTATTATGGAGAATTTCATAAAGAAGACCTAGGAATACATGGTGAATACTTACTTACTCTAAAAGAAGACAACACATTTCTATTTCATTCCAAAGTAAATACGAATAACACTTATCTCGGCACATATAAAGAAGAAGAGCAGCATATTGTTTTAAATTTAAAAGAAACATCTGGAAGTGACATCTGCATTTATCAAACGCCAAAAGAAAATTGGAATATGCTAAAAAAAATAGAAGAAAACCTTGAATACAGCGTAAATGATGAACCAATCCAATTAAATAAAATTTCAGAAAGTGAATATGATGAAAAAATAAAAACTAAATTTGATTCATCAAACATCATATATTGCCAAGAACTAGTAAATCCAAATACCAAAGAAGGATATTATTATAATCAATATACAGGAAATGAATTCGTATTATATAAAGATAATCATGTAATCTGGTATGAAGCCAAAGATGCTTACAAAATAGGACAATACCATGTTGAAGAAACGAAATTAAATTTTGATTTTACGACCGAGTGTGTTGCAGACAAATGCTATACAATGAACAAAGCCATGGATTTAAAAATAGATTCCCTAAGTGAAAATTCTTATAATGGATCAAACTTTATCGTTTCCTATCAAGGCTATCAATTTAAACAAGTACTAGAAAAAGATTTAAAAATGTATCAAGAAAGTGATAAAGATACAAAAGTCGATCCGAGCAAAAGACACTATTATATATATATTGGTGTAATTATTGTTGTAATCATCTTTATCGTATCAAAAATTGCCTTTCGACATAAAAAATAGAAAAGTGATAACATGAATATTTCCCACTTAACATTTTCATACAACAACGAATTAATTTATGATGATGTCAGTTTTGAGTTACAAGCAAAAGACCATATTGGAATCGTTGGAGTAAATGGTGCTGGAAAAAGCACCTTTTTTAAATTGCTATTAAAAGAATTGACACCAGATTATGGAAGCATTAAAATTCCTATCAATCATCGAATATCTTATTTACCTCAAGTAATTACGGATGAAATTCCCCAAAAAAACATAACTGTTTTTGATTATTTATTATCTGGACGGCCCATTGCGAAAATAGAAGAAGAAATGAATGAACTGTACATCAAATTATCTGAAAATCCAGAATCCGTTAGAATTCAAAAAAGATTATCATACTTACAAAGTTCACTAGACTATTGGGATTACTATGAAGCAGATAGCATTCTTTTAAGAATTATCGAAACCATGCATATTTCCTCCGAATTATTAAATCAAAAGCTAACAGAATGTTCTGGAGGACAAAAATCAAAAATTGCCTTTGCAAGACTACTGTATAACAAACCAGAAATATTATTACTCGATGAACCAACCAATCACTTAGACTTAGAAACAAAGCAAAACATCATCGATTACTTAAAAACTTATTCAGGAATGGTGTTAGTCATATCCCATGACCAAGATTTTCTAAATAAAATAACCAACAAAACCTTATGGATTGATAAAACAACAAAAAAAATGGAATTAATGACTGGAAATTATGAAACATTTTTAAGAAAAAAAGAAATCAAAGAAAAAAACTTACAAACAGAATTTCAAAAAGAACAAAAAGAAATACAAAGATTAAAAGCTATAGTTAATCTATATAGTAATTCATCTGGAAAAAGAAAAAGAATGGCAGATTCAAGAGAAAAAAAATTAAATAAAATCTTAGAAAATCAAATAAAACTACAACAAAAACCAAAAAAAATTCGATTCAAAATGAATGAAATCGAAAAAGGAAGTTATCTTCCATTAAAAATAGAAAATCTAACCTTTGGTTATAATGAAAATAAAAATCTTTTTGAAAATTTAAATATTGAAATTTATCGTGGAGAACGATTTTTAATCCTTGGAGAAAATGGAGTCGGAAAATCAACGATTTTAAAATTAATTGCCAACCAATTAAAACCAAATTCGGGAGAAATAAAAACAACAGAAAAAACAAAAATTGGTTACTATGATCAAGAGCATGAATCCTTACAAATGGAAAAAACAGTCTTAGAAAATTTTATAGAATTTAATCTTTCTGATTCTATCGTAAGAGCTCACTTAGGAGCATTTCTTTTTACGAATGATGAAGTATACAAAAAAGTATCTATATTATCTCCAGGAGAAAGAAGCAGATTATCTTTAGCAAAATTAACATTTTCCAAATCAAATCTTTTATTACTCGATGAGCCAACTAACCATTTAGATCCAGAAACACAAATTATTTTAGCAGATTTCCTAAAAACATATGAAGGAACGATTCTGCTAGTGAGTCATAATCCTCATTTCGTAGATCAATTGGGAATCGAACGAATTTTATTACTTCCATCGGGAGAAATATTATATTATGACAAAAAAATCGTAGAATATTACGAAAATATAAATAAAACTGAATAAAAAAACAAAAATCTCACATAACTTAATTGGTGAGACAATGAAAAAGATAATTATAATTTTATTTTTAATAACTGTTTGTTACAGTATATATAGTCAAAAAGAAGAAATATTAATACCAGAAGAATCCATAAGATTTCGTATTATTGCAAATAGCGATTCCAAAGAAGACCAAGAATTAAAGTTAGAAATAAAAAGATCAGTAGAAAAAGAATTAAATCAATTAATGATAGAAGCCAAAAATAAAGAACAAGCAAAAAATTTAATTGCTGCAAATCTACCTAAAATCGAAAGCATATTAAATACATACCAAATTCCCTATCAAATGAATTTAGGAATGAATAAATTTCCCGAAAAAGAATACAAAGGCATTACCTATGAAGCAGGAGAGTACGAATCTTTAGTGATTACACTAGGTAAAGGGATAGGAAAAAATTGGTGGTGTGTAATGTTTCCTCCTTTATGTTTATTAGAAGCAGAAGAAAATAATATTGATGAAGTAGAATATCGATTTTTTGTAAAAGAAATGCTTCAAAAATATTTGGAATAAAACAGACCCTCCTCCATAAACTGTGATAGGAGGACTTTTTTATGGTCGAATTTGTCACAATACTCACAATTTCAGTGGCTCTTAGTATGGATACTTTTTCATTATCACTCGGAGTAGGAACAATGAACTTATCCAAAAAGAAAAGTCTCGAACTATCAATAATTGTAGGGATTATGCATTTTATCATGCCGCTCCTTGGAATACTCATTGGAACAAGCATTTTAAGATTTTTTCAATTAAATAGCAACTTAATGCTAGGAATTATACTAATATTTTTAGCGGGACAAATGCTATATGATTTATTTTTAAAAGAAGATCCAACCATCAACTTAAATATTTTTGGAATGTTTTTCTTTGCAATCGGAGTATCCATTGATGCTTTCTCTACAGGCCTTGGACTTTCTGCCATTACCTCGAATATCAT
>CAOWNX010000075.1:4328-4565 GCA_948552115.1 uncultured Bacilli bacterium | reverse complement strand
CATGCATTGGCATAAAATACTCTGGTTTAATTAAACGAAGCATCAGCTTTAGCTCATCTTCCTTTGCGTGTCCAGAGGTATGAATATCACTAAACTCCGTATTCGTAAAAACCTTAACCCCTTTTAAATAAAGTTTATTAATCACACGATTGACACTTGCAGCATTTCCTGGAATTGGTTTCGAAGAAAAGATAACCAAGTCATCGTTTAAAAGCGATATCTGTTTGTCAGTACCAT
>CAOWNX010000075.1:0-4279 GCA_948552115.1 uncultured Bacilli bacterium | reverse complement strand
AGAGGTTCACCTTGGCTACCAGTACATAAAATACAAATTTCATTTCTCTTCATATTTTTTGCTTTATTCGCATCAATAAAAATACTTCGATCCGTTAAAAGACCATTATTTAATGCAAGCTCAATGCTTGTTTTCATACTACGACCAAATACCATAATCGAGCGATTATACTTTCTGCAAGTTTCAACAATATGCTTCACCCGAAAAATATTTGATGCAAACGTTGCAATAATAACTCTTCCATGATGACGACTGATAATATCATTTAATGTTTCATCCACACAACTTTCACTTTTTGAAAAACCTTTCGATAACGCATTTGTACTATCACTCAATAAAAGTTTTACCCCTTGTTCTCCAATTCGTGCCATCTTATGAATATCTGCCATAGGACCAATTGGAGTTAAATCAAACTTAAAATCTCCTGTTTCAAAAATAATTCCATTTGGAGTATGAATTGCCATTGCAAAACTATCTGGAATCGAATGGGTCGTATTGACAAATTCAATTTCAAAATGTTTAAACTTAATTACGGTTTCCTCATTATATATTTGTAAATTTTCATATTTAATATTGTTATCTATAAGTTTATTTCGAATCAGTTCTGTTGCAATTCGTGGTGCATAAATCACAGGAACTTCCACATGTTGAAGCAAAAATGCAATTCCTCCAATATGATCTTCATGACCATGCGTAATAATAAGTGCTTTAATGCGGTCTTGATTTTGCTTTAAATAAGTAACATCTTGAATCACATAATCGACACCCATGAGTTCACTTTCTGGAAACATAACTCCTGCATCGATAATAATCAGTTCTTCTTTGTGAGAAACCACATACATATTTTTTCCCACTTCACCAAGGCCACCTAAAGCAATAATGGACGTGGTACATCCTTTATTTTCCATAAAATCTTCCTTTCAAATAAAAAAATAAAAGTTTCTTTTTCGTAAACAAATCATAACACAAAATCTTTGTTTTGTAAAGGATATATGCTATACTAAGAACGCAAGGAGAAGATAAAAATGCCGTCAAAAAATGGATTTACATTAGTAGAATTATTAGCAGTCATAGGAATCATAGGAATCCTTACATTAACCGTATCCACTGCTGTTGTTTCAATTTTAAATAATCAAAAAGAAGCACTTGCTAAAGATACGGAAAAACGCTTAAAAGATGCTGCAATTTCTTATATTCAAGAAAAGAAAATTCATTTAACTAAATGTCCAATCGGATTTTCACCAGAAAAACCAACCGATGAAAATAAAAGTTGCTATAAAATAATCACAGTTGAAGAAATTAAAAATAGTGGTTTATTTGATGATTTTGAAGGATACTGTGAATCGACGGCGAATATTTTAGTATATAAAGAAACAAATCAAAATTATACAGATTTAAAAGCATATGCCACAGAAGGTATTTGTAAATAAAGGATGGGGAAACATGGGATTATTTAACAAACTAAAAAATATTATTTCCAAAAAAGAAGAAGTATTAGAAAGCCAAGAAACCAATAAACAAATGGAAGAAAGCAAAAAAGAAATAGAGACCTATGAAAAAGGACTTTCTAAAACGAGAGACGAATTTATTTCTAAACTAAGTTTACTAGGACATAAATACACCAAAGTAAATGAATCCTATTTTGAAGAACTAGAAGACTTATTAATCATGGCGGATATTGGTGTCAATACCGTAATGAAATTTTTAGAACGTCTACGAAAAAGAGTAAAAGAAGAAAACATTACAGATATCGAATACTTGCAAGAAGTGATTGTCGATGAATTATTCATTATTTATGTAAGTGGTGAATCCTTATCTGATAAAATCAATATGCAAAACGCTACTCCTACTGTTATTTTAATGGTTGGGGTAAATGGAGTAGGGAAAACGACTACCATTGCTAAACTGGCTCATAGATACATTGAAGAAAACAAAAAAGTAATGATGATAGCAGCAGATACCTTCCGAGCAGGAGCTGTTGCTCAATTAGAAGAATGGGCACAAAAAACAGGAAGCTTATTTTATGGAAGTGAAAATACAGATCCTTCAGGAGTAATCTTTGATGGACTAAAAAAGGCTCAAGAAGAAAAAGCAGATATTATCTTTATAGACACTGCGGGAAGATTACAAAATAAAGTAAACTTAATGAAAGAATTAGAAAAGATGAATAAAGTTATTGGAAGTATCATTCCGAATGCTCCTCACGAAACTCTACTGGTAATCGATGCCACTACAGGTCAAAATGGAATCATGCAAGCCAAATCATTTCAAGAAATCACAAACATTACAGGAATCGTATTAACCAAATTAGATGGAACCGCCAAAGGTGGAATCGTCCTAGCAATCAAAGAAGAAGTGAATATTCCTGTAAAATTTATAGGTCTTGGAGAATCGATGGACGACTTAGAAACATTTGATATAGAAAACTATATCTATGGATTATTTAAGGATATGATTCATTAATGGAAAAATTTGTATATTTTTCAAGACTTTTTGATTGCTATCGTAATTTATTAAGTGAAAATGAAAAAAAAACATTCTCAGCTTATTACGAAGAAAATTTATCCATGCAAGAAATTGCGGAAATTAGAAAAATTAGTAAAAGTGCAATCGGTTCAACCATTAAAAATACAGAATTAAAATTAGTAAATTATGAAAATGCGTTACATCTACAAGCAAAACAAGAAAGAATGAGAAAAATATTAAAACATATTACGGATGAAAAAATCCGTCAAGAATTAGAAAAAATAATGAAATAAAGGAGAGATATCATGTTTGAATATATTGGAGATCGACTATCAAATGCCATGAAAAATATAAGAGGACTAGGGAGAATCACGGAAGAAAACATTAGCGATGCCATGCGAGAAATTCGGATGGCCTTATTAGAAGCGGATGTAAACTATCAAGTAGTCAAAGAATTTGTGGCGAATGTCAAAGAAAAAGCGTTAGGAATGGATGTTGGGAAAAGTTTGAAACCAGATGAGTTATTCATCAAACTCGTAAAAGACGAATTAATTCATTTACTTGGAGAAGAATCAGCTACAATAGAAACAGAAAAAAATCCAACCATTCTCATGCTTGTTGGACTTCAAGGAAGTGGAAAAACAACAACTTGTGGAAAAATTGCAAATTTCGTAAGAAAAAAACACAAAAAAAATCCTTTATTAGTTGCTTGTGACATTTATAGACCAGCAGCCATTGACCAACTAAAAGAAATTGGTGCATCTTTAAACATTCCCGTGTACACCGAAGGAAAAATAGCACCAACCAAAATAGTTGAAAAAGCTCTTACTTATGCCAAAGAAAACAAACACGATTTTATCATTATAGATACTGCAGGTCGTCTCCACATCGATGAAGAATTAATGCAAGAACTAAAAGATATCACAGAAGTTGTGCATCCTCATGAAACCTTATTAGTGATTGACGCCATGATGGGACAAGATGCCATTAATGTGATTACAGGATTTAATAGTTCTCTGGGACTTACAGGTACTGTTTTAACAAAATTAGATGGAAATACCAAAGGTGGAGTGGCATTATCTGTAAGACACTTAACCAATGTTCCCATTAAATTTGTTGGAGATAGTGAAAAATTAGACGGACTCAGTGAATTTCATCCAATTCGAATGGCCGAAAGAATACTTGATATGGGAGATATCATGTCTATCGCCGAAAAAGTAGAAAATGTTTTGAGTGAAGAAGACGCAACCAAGCAAGTAGAACGAATGAAAAAAGGAAGTTACAATTTAGAAGACTTTTTAACAAATTTAAAGCAAATCAAAAAATTAGGACCTTTAGAAAATTTATTAAAAATGCTTCCAGGAGCTCGAAAGATGGGATTAAATAATATCGATATCGATCCGAAACAAATGGCTCATATCGAAGCAATCATTCTATCCATGACACCCTACGAAAGAAAACATCCAGATTGTTTAAAAGCCTCACGAAAAATTAGAATTAGTAAAGGTTCTGGTAGATCTGTCGAAGAAATCAATCGTTTATTAAAGCAATTTGAAGAAATGAAAAAAATGATGAAGATGATGAGTAATGGAAATATGAAGATGCCATTTTAAGTCGTCCTTTTTTATTGGAAAATAATAAACTATTGTAGAATAATAAGAGTAGAGTTTATAAAAAGAAGTTTTTAGAGTTTTTAATGATGAGTTTCATCATTGGATTACACAAAGTAAAAGTAGCAGACACAGATATTAAGGACAGAATGGAAATGTTTGATCATTGTACAAATTCAAAATAGTACTAAATCAAGTGGAAC
>CAOWNX010000074.1 GCA_948552115.1 uncultured Bacilli bacterium | reverse complement strand
AATTATGAACCAATGGTTTATTGATACCATTACCCATAAAAAAGATTTCTTAAAAATAGGGAATGAAATCAAATGGCATCCAGCACACATGCAAAATCGATACAACGAATGGGTCGAAAATATCATGTGGGATTGGTGTATCTCAAGACAGCGTTATTTTGGAGTACCATTTCCAGTTTGGTATTGTAAAGAGTGTAAAAAACCAATTTTTGCTGACGTAGAAGATTTGCCAGTAAATCCGTTAGTCGATCGTCCAAAAATCAAAAAATGTACTTGTGGTTGTGATGAATTTGTAGGAGAAACCGACGTTCTAGACACATGGGCAACCTCATCTGTTACGCCACTTATTAATATGAAATATGGTAGTAAAAAGAATTACGAATCCTTCTTACGTCCAATGAGTATTCGTACCAATGCCTCTGACATTATTCGTACTTGGGATTTTTATACCATAGTGAAAAGCTTTTATCACTTTCATGAACGCCCTTGGGAAAATGTCATGATATCAGGATTTGTCATGGCTTCTAAGGGAGAAAAAATAAGCAAAAGCAAAGGAAATAGTAAAATAGAGCCAATGGATGCCATCAATAATTATTCTGCGGATGTCGTAAGATACTGGGCTGGTACAGGACGACTTGGAACGGATATCGTATTTAGTGATGAAACCCTTTTGCGTGGTCGAAAATTAGTAAACAAATTATGGAACGTTGCTAAATTCATTGAAATGCACTTAAGTGATTACGAAGACAAAGAATTTACAAAATATGAATATCTCGATTTTTGGATACTTGCATCATTCGCTGAAATGGAAAAAGGATTTATAAAATACTTAGAGGATTATGAAGTAGGACTTGCTCTAAACCACTTAGAGAAATTCTTTTGGAATTTCTGTGATAATTACATTGAAATCGTCAAACACCGTCTTTATAGACCAGAAGAGTTTGGTGACATTCCAAGATATTCTGGACAAAAAACAATCTACACCTTACTTTATAAGTTTTTACAAGATTTTAGCATTTTCTTCCCATTTATTACCGAAGAAATATATCAAGAATTATATCATCAAGAAAAATCAATTCATCTAACAACTATAAAACCAATTTCCTTTGATTTTCCAGAAATCATCAAAAACGGAAATAAAATGATAGAAATCATTAGTATCGTAAGAGGAGAAAAGACAAACAATAATGTTTCCTTAAAAACTCCAATTAAAAACTTATCGATAGAAGTAGAAGCAGAATTAGAAAATGCGATTCTTGAATCTCTCAAAGACTTCAAAGCCACTTTGACCATTCAAAATCTAGAATTATCAAAGAGAAAGGAAAATTACAAAATAAACAAAGTAGAATTAGATTTTGAAGAAATCGAAAAGTAAATCGTTTTTTATCAAGAAAGAAAAATGACAAACAAAAAGAAAAACTAGAGAGTGGAGGACACACAATTATAAAAAAAGGACGAACAAATATCAAATTTTACGTTAAAGAATATGAAAATTCTCTCATAGAATTAAAATAAACGATAAGATTTAATAATAAAAAAATCTCCGTGAAGAAAAAAGAAAACAGAAATTGATTTTCTTTTTTTAATAATATAAATAGAAAAGTATTTAATAATAGAAATTTATTCTTATACATTTTTTCACATTTTCCAAAACACTAAGTTCTAGGAATGCAAAGAATATTGATAAACGAGGTTAAAACCACAAAAGGTTTTTAGTAAATAAACTAAAATCGCAGAACAAACAAATGTTCAAAATCACCTTGACTTGTATAAAACCTTTTGTTATATTTAATTTATATAGAGTTAAGAAAATGAACCAAGTAATGAAAAAACACAAAGGAGTGAAAAATATTGCATCAAATTAAATGCCCTAATTGCGGAGAATTTTTCTCTGTAAGTGAAACGCATTATGAATCAATTTTAAAACAAATAAGAAATGAAGAGTTTAACAAGGAATTAAAGCATTATGAGACAGAATATCAAAAAGAAAAAGAAAATGCCTTGACACTTCTAAAAACAGAATTAAAAAGTGAATATGATCAAAAATTAAATAACAAAAACTTAGAAATTCAAGAATTGCAAACCAACATAAAATTAAAAGAAGAGCAAACAAGAGCAAAAACAGAAAGCGAATATCTGCAAAAAATATCCGAAAAAGAATTGGAAATTCAAAATTTAAAAAATGAATTAGAAACGAAAGAACAATTCACAAAAAGTCAATTAGAAAAAGAATATATTGAAACAATTCATAAAAAGGATTTAGAAACGAAAGAATTACAAAATAAAATAGAACAAACCAAAAAAGAAAACGAATGGAATTTAAAAAACACCCTGAGTGAATCAGAACAGAAAATTGGTGAATTGAACCATTTGATTCAAATCAATAATCAAGAATTCTTATTAAAAGAACAAAATCTAAGAGAAACATATGAAGAAAAACTAAAAGCCAAAGAAGAACAAATTGCATACTACAAAGACTTCAAAGCGAGACAATCTACAAAAATGATTGGAGAATCTCTTGAAACGCACTGTAGTAGTGAATTTAATCGCTTAAGACCTTTATTTCAATATGCCTACTTTGAAAAAGACAATGATATCAAAAGCGGTTCGAAAGGAGATTTTATCTTTCGAGATTTTGATGAAGAAGGAACCGAAATTGTTTCCATTATGTTTGAAATGAAAAATGAAGCAGACGAAACAGCTACCAAGCATAAAAACGAAGATTTTCTAAAAGAATTAGATAAAGATCGAAGAGAAAAAAAATGCGAATATGCCGTTTTAGTATCATTACTAGAAATGGATAATGACTATTATAATAATGGGATTGTTGATGTTTCACACAAGTATCCAAAAATGTATATCATACGACCTCAATTTTTTATTCCCATAATCACACTCATTCAAAGTTTAGCAAAGAATGCTCTAGAATATAAAAAACAACTGCAAATCATTCAAAACCAAAACATTGACATTGCTCACTTTGAAGAAGACATGCAAACATTCAAAGACAGCTTCGGGAAAAACTATCGAATAGCAAGTGAAAAGTTTAAAAAAGCCATTGAAGAAATCGACAAGACCATTGATCATTTGCAAAAATCGAAAGAAGCATTATTATCGAGTGAAAATAATTTACGAATTGCGAATCGGAAAGCAGAAGAACTAACCATTAAAAAATTAACCAGTCACAACGAAACGATGAAAAAAATGTTTGAAGAATTAAAAGAACCTGTCAATCAATAAAAAATGATTCATAATTTTAAAATTCTTTCATAAACTGTGATAGAAATGAAAGGAAACAGAAAAAGAAAATTATGAAATATCTAATCAATGTAGTAATTTGGGTAGTAAGTATTTTTTGCTGTATGTTAAACGTAAGAGCAAGTGATGATGGCATCTTTCTAATAATCAATGAATCAGCTATGAAAGAATGTTTAGAAAAAGAAAGCATGTGTCGATTGGGAGCAAATATTACTTCAAAAGAACAACTTATCATCTCCCATGATCTGATATTAGACTTAAATGGCAAATCGATTCAAGCAGACCCGAATATGCAACTAAAAAATGGACTCATCATTGTAAATCGGGGAGCAAAGTTGACAATTAACGATTCCAAAGGCACAGGATTAATTACAACGGGCAAAAATAAAAATGTATACGCTGCTATTGGATTAATTAAAGATGTGGGTACCGAACTTGCAGAACTGGAAGTAAATGGAGGAACACTAGAAGGATACTATTATGGAATTGTAGGAAATGGAAATAATCACAACACCAAAATCACAATCAATGATGGAACGATTAAAGGATTAAATCAAGAAGACAGTGCTGGAATCTATCAACCACAACATGGGGATATCGTAATAAATAATGGTAATATTTCTGGTGGCACAGGTATTGAAATTCGTTCAGGAACATTAACTGTAAACAATGGAAATATCGAAGGAATTGCCTCGAAATTTGTTAAAATGGTAAATAAAAGTGGGACCACAACCAATGGTGTAGGGATAGCAGTAGCTCAACACACAACCAAAAATCCCATTCAAGTAGCAATTCATAATGGTAAAATATCTGGGCAATACGCCTTTTATGAATGGAATCCGCACAACAATCAAAAAAGCGATTTAGACAAAATAGATATTCAAGTTTCTGGTGGAACTTTTGACGGAACTGCCCAAGGAGTATCCACGATATATAGTCAAGATTTCAAAAAATTCGTATCTGGAGGAAAATTTAATAAAGATGTTACAGAATATGTAAAGGATGGAGCTACCGTTACTTCCAAAATAAATGAAACAAGTGAATCTGTTTTTAAAGAATCTGAAAAACAAAAAAAGAGTTTCTTATTCCCTTTTCTAATTGGAATAATTATTATAGGATTATCAGCTGGCGGACTTTTATTTTGTAAAAAACAAAAATTATTTTGGTTTCAATAGATTGCAAACGCAATCTATTTTTCTTGATAATCAAAAAAATTTAAGATAAAGTTAACATAAAGAATAAAGAAAGGAAAAATAATGAAAACATTACAAGATGGCGATTACATAAATGTTATAGCAGACTCTATAAC
>CAOWNX010000073.1 GCA_948552115.1 uncultured Bacilli bacterium | reverse complement strand
AAATGTGATAGAGCAGATTAGTTCTTGCCTTTTAGATGAAAATACAGTAGAGGATAAAGCCTCTGCTAATCTACATTCCATTCGAAGAAAACAAAGAAAGTTAGAACAAGATATTAGAGATAAATTAAGTACTATGATTCATTCTTCTCACTATGCTAAATACATTCAAGAAAGTATTGTTACTATACGAAATGACCGATTTGTCATTCCTGTAAAAGAAGCACGCTCTCAAATCAAAGGATTTATTCATGATATCTCCCATGCTGGTTCCACTGTATTTATCGAACCTATCTCTATTTTCGATAAAAATAACGAATTAAACCAATTAAAAATAGAAGAAGAAATGGAAATTGAAAAAATCTTACAACAGTTAACCTCTTTATTTGTGCCTTATATTGAAGAATTAAAATTAGATGTTGAATTGATTGGGCAATTAGACTTTATCTTTGCTAAAGCAAAATATTCCAAAGCGATAAAAGGAATTACACCCCAAATTAATCCTCAGAAAGAAATCCATTTAATCCATGCTAGACACCCTTTGATTGCTCCTGAAAAGGTAGTTCCCATCTCAGTTCATCTAGGACATGACTTTTCTACGCTTTTGATTACAGGACCTAACACTGGTGGTAAAACCGTTACCTTAAAAACGATTGGTTTACTTTCCTGTATGGCTTGTTGCGGTCTTAATATTCCTGCTAGTGAAAACTCTAGTATTTATGTATTTGACCATATTTTCGCTGATATTGGAGATGACCAAAGTATTTCAGACTCTTTAAGTACTTTTTCCTCTCATATGTTAAATATTGTTGCTATTATTCAAAATGCTACCAGTGATTCTCTTCTATTAGTAGATGAATTAGGCTCTGGTACCGACCCTATCGAAGGCGCTAACCTTGCCATTAGCATTTTAGACCACTTTCAAAAGCAAGGCTGCTTAACCATTGCAACTACACATTATCAAGAATTAAAACAATATGCTTTAACCACAGATGGGTTTGAAAATGCCTCTGTCGAATTTGATGTTAGCACACTCACACCAACCTACAAATTATTAGTTGGAATTCCTGGAAAAAGTAACGCTTTTGAGATTAGTAAAAATCTTGGATTAAAGGATGAAATCATTACGAAAGCAAAATCTATGATGTCTTCTGAACAAGTAAATATGGAAGAATTACTTAAAAACATCTATGATAATAAAGCCAAAATAGAAAAAGAAAAAGAAGAAATAGAAACCAAATTAAAAAAAATTTCTGAATTAGAAAAGTCTTTGGTTCATGATAACGAAGTTCTCAAAAAACAAGAACAAGACTTAATAAACCATGCCAAATTAGAAGCTAGAAGTATTTTGTTAAATGCTAAAGAAGAGGCCAATGAAATAATAAAAGAAATGCACAAACTGTCATCTAATGATTGGAAAACAGCCAATAATTTAAGAAATCAATTCAATAAGAAAATTAAGGATATTCGTATTTTAAATCCTGAGACTCCTATCGTTTCTGAGCCATCTTATATCCTCTCTCCAAACGATATTCAGCCGAATAAAGAAGTTTTCGTTAAAACACTTGGTAAAAATGGAACTGTACTTTCTTACATTTCTAAGTCCAATGAAGTCCAAGTTCAAATCGGTGCCCTTAAGATGAATGTTAAAATATCAAATTTAGAAAAAGCACATAAAGATAATCCTGCTATACCACAGTCAAAAATTCAAACCTCTGGCTATACAAGTATTTCTAAAGCAAGAACCATAAAGTCTGAAATAAATGTAATTGGACTCAATGTAGAAGAAGCCATTTTCGTTGTTGATAAGTTTTTGGATGATAGTAGTTTGGCAAAACTTCAAACTGTCAGAATTGTTCATGGCAAGGGTACTGGTAAATTAAAAAATGGTATTCATCAATTTTTGAAAGGGCATCCTCATGTTAAATCTTTTCGTTTGGGAACTTATGGTGAAGGTGAAATGGGTGTTACCGTTGTTACTTTAACATAAAAAAGAACCCAAATTGTGGAAAATCTAATAAGAACAATTTTGTTCTTATTAGATTCTTCTTTATTTTATTGTGGTAGATCGTCGAAGAGTTTCTCTCTACCTACTTTCTTCTTTTAAATTAAATTTATTTATCATCTCTTTAGTCGCAAATCCCTTATGTTCTTTCACTTTCTCCAAGAATACAATTCCGTCTAAATGGTCGCACTCGTGTTGCACATCTCTTGCTGTAAATCCTTTTAGTTTTTTTACAATTTTTTCTCCATTTTCATTATAATATGTTACCTCTATATTTGTATATCTTTCTACTTTTCCTCTAATAAAAGGAACACTTAAACAACCTTCAAATTCACTTTCTGTTTCTTCTGATAATTTTCTCCATGATTGACTTTTTTTAATAGAATTTTTTTATATATACTTTTCAATTAAAACCACCGTTCTTCCACTTCGAGTCGTTCCTGTAAATTCTTTTATCACAAATCTTCCTTTTCCTCGAATGGTAATCACATCTTTTAATTTTACTTGTTTAGAAAGTTTTGTTTCATTTTGCCCATTTACAAAAACTCTTTCTTGCTTAATAATTTGTGCTGCTTTACTTCTAGAAGTTCTTGCTAAATCAGAAACCATATTATCTAAGCGCATAGATGGCACAATTATTTTTATTTCTTCCCTTCTCACTTCTTTTTTTCTTAATTTTACTAATTCTTCTATGGTAATTGTACTTTTCTCAAATCGTGTTAAAGATGGTAATTCTTGTTTTAAAATCTCTGCAAAGTCACTTATCACTATGATATCTGCGCCATCATCTGAAACTAAGATATCTCCCACTTTTTCTCTCTTTAGCCCTAGTTTCACAATTCCACCTAAATAGTTCCTATGAGAATATTTTCCATATTCCTCTTCTGAAAGTTTGATACGAATCACTTGTAACATTTTATTCTGATTTTTTTCTATCATTTTTTCATCATATTTTTCTGGATATAGAATTAAAACTTTTCTTTCACTCTCTTCATATCCACCATATAACTGATAATTTTCAAATTTTATTTTCCTTAAAAAGTTTTCGACTAAAGAGATTTGATACATATCTAAAAAGTCTGTATATTCTATTTTCTCTCTTGTTTTGGAAAATTCCATTTTATCTAATACTTGCGATAAACATATCTTATCTTCTTGTTTTCTGTAATCCTTTAATAGTTGTTGTTTGTCCATTTTTCTTTCCTCCATTTTCTTCTTCCTTCTCAATTTGGTTTTGTATTTTTTTTGCTTTAAGGAGTTTTTTTGATTCCTTTTGAATCGTGTCACAATCCAATCCATATATGGCTTCTAATTCTTCTACACTACCATGTTGAATGTACTGATCTGGATAAGCATAGCTTTTTAATTGGATATCTTGCCACTTTTCTTCTAGTATGATTTCTTGAACTGCTGTTGCTAATCCATTGATTCTAGTTCCATCTTCTAGGGTAATTGCACTTTTGGTTTTCTGAATGGATTTTTTTAATGTTTCTTTATCGATTGGTTTTAAAAATCTAGCATTTATAACCTCTATCGTTATATTTTCTTGTTCCTTTTCTATTTCTCTTGCTATTTTCATTGCTTTTTCTACTGTCTTTCCAATGGCTATCATACTTAAATCTTTTCCTTCTTTTACGATTTCTGCTTTCCCTTCTTGGATTGGTTCGTCTTTCTCAAATTTTTCTGCTGGTTCTCCTCCTCTTGGATATCTGATAACCACTGGTTTTTCTAAATTAACGGCAAATTCTAACATATTTTCTAATTCTTTAAAATCTTTTGGTGCCATAATCGTTAAGTTAGGTACTAATCGGAAAAAAGCCATATCAAACTGTCCTTGATGTGTCTCGCCATCTGCCCCTACGATTCCTGCTCTATCTGCACACATAACAACTGGTAAATTCTGAGTGGCAATGTCATGGATAACTTGGTCATAAGCTCTTTGATAAAAGGATGAGTAAATCGGAACAACTGGTATGGTACCTGCTTTTGCCATACCTGCTGCAAGGCCTACAGCGTGTTGTTCGGCAATTCCAATGTCAAAAAATCTCTTCGGAAATTCTTTGGCGAATTTACTTAAACCTGTTCCATCTTTCATAGAAGCTGTGATGGCAACAATTTTTTCATTTTTCTTGGCTAATTCGACTAGCTTATTTCCCATGACTTCGGAATAATCTGGCTTTTTCTGATTTTTTAATTCTCCTGTTTCCATGTCAAAAGGTGCTGTTGCATGGAATCGATCTGGACTTTCTTCTGCTATTTTATATCCTTTTCCTTTTTTGGTTAATACATGGATTAAAACTGGTCCATCTAGTTGTTTACTAATTCTTAACATCCTTTCCAATTCTTCTATATTGTGTCCATCTACTGGTCCTAAATAACGAAATCCAATATCTTCAAAGAACATTTTAGGAATGATTAACTGCTTAATACTTCTTTTTACTCTTTGTACTACTTTGACAAATGGTTTTCCTACTACTGGTATTTTATGAATCATATTTTTAGCAGAAACATTCGATTTAGTATACGTTCTTTTGGTCCTTAATTTACTTAAAAGCAAATTCATTCCACCA
>CAOWNX010000072.1 GCA_948552115.1 uncultured Bacilli bacterium | reverse complement strand
TTGTAACATAGGCAATACTGAATTTCAAGCGAGTATTGCTGTCAAAAACTTTTTGTGATATATTTTTGAAAGGTGATAAAATTGAAAAAGACATATTTAATTATAGTTGGAATAATATTAACGATCCTTTTAGGAACCATTTTATATTTCACATTAAAACCAAAAGAAAATAATCTTATTGAAATTGATGGAACGGAACTATTAAAAAACAAAGAAACATTCATTCTAGTTTTTACCCAAACAGGATGTGTTCATTGCTCAGAATACAAACCAATATTAAACAGAGTACTTACAGAAAATAATATCAAAGCATACGAAATCAATCGAAACAACCTAGAAAAAGAAGAAGAAACCATCAAAAATAAAGTAAATGAACTGTTTAACATTAATGGTACCCCAATGACATTATTTATAAATGATGGAGAAGAAAAAACAACAATCAATCGAATTAGTGGAAGTACAAACTATACCAATCTAAAAAATATCTTAAAAGAAAGAGGATTTATTGAATGAAAAAGAAAATAATGCAATATCCTGCCTCTTATATTGTTTTCGGATTCTTTTTAATCATAACTTATCTATTAATCATTCCTCTTGCTTATTTTAATATTTTTCAGAATTTAGAAATAAGTAATAACTTCTGGGCATTAAATTTCATCAATATCGGAAAAGATATCTTAATTTGTTTTCTTTTAATTCTTATTTTTCATAAATCTTTAAAAAGAGAAATGATAGACTTTTGGAAAAATAAAAAAGAACTTACCAAAATAGGATTTTCTGCTTGGGGAAAAGGATTACTATTAATGATACTTTCCAATATAATCATTGTAGCAATCACAAAAGGAATGGCTGGAAACGAAGAACAAAATCGAGAAATTATGCAACAATTACCAATCTACTCCATCTTTGCAATGTGTTTCATGGGACCATTTATTGAAGAAGTCGTATTTCGAAAATCATTCAAAAAAGCTTTCAAAAGCAAAACTACTTTCGTGATTTTTACATCCTTTGTCTTTGCTTCTCTCCATGTCATCAATGGATTTGATAATCTGAGTATTCAAAACATCCTGAACAATTGGCAACAATTACTTTACTTCATTCCTTATACAAGTTTAGCAATATTTTTTGCTGACGCCTATTACAAAACAGATAATATCTTCACTTCCACTTTTGCCCATTGTCTTCACAATACCTTCTCTGTAATTATCATTCTCTTAGGAAATATGATATTGTGAGGCAATATGGAACAAGAAAAAAAAGTAGAAGAACCAAAGAAAAAAAGTATTCTAAAAATAATACTTCTCATATTAGGAATCATCATAATTCTATTATTATGTTACATGTTTATATGGAGCCATAAATGGATTACTCTAAAAGAAATACCAATCATTTATGAAGATTTACCTTCTAATTTTAATGGTTTAAAAATCATTCATTTTTCAGACATTCACTATGGAAAAACAACAAACGAAGCAGAAATCAAACAACTCGTCAAAAAAATCAATGAAGCCAAACCAGATATTATCGTCTATACAGGAGATTTACTAAATAATGGTATCAATCTTCCAGAAAAAAGCATTGATTTTCTAAAAGAACAATTTTCTAAATTAACAGCCAACTTAAAAAAATACGCCATACAAGGAGATAACGACTATCAAAATATTGAAACCTATCAAAATATCATGACCAACGCTGGATTCCAAATATTAAATAACGAACAAGATCTCATTTTTTACAAAGGTTCCACTCCCATTCAAATTGCTGGAATTTCTTCCATTCAGGCAGAAAATATCAATGAAGAAAAATTATGGAATACAGAAGAAACCATAGGATATCGAATACTACTTGCACACGAACCACAAATCATAGATAAACTAAACACTAAACCAAACTTACTTCTATGTGGATCTACAAATAAAATAATCTATATCCCTTACATCGAAGAACTATTTAAAAATGAAAATGCGAATTATACTCGCGGAAAATACCAAAAAGAGAATACAACAATTATTGTATCTCCAGGAATTGGTACAGAAAAATATCCAATTCGTTTTGGAAACAATCCCACCATTTATCTCTATCGGCTTTACAATTTTAACTAATATAAACATGGAAAAAAACAATAAGTCAAAATTTCTTATTGTTTTTTCATTAAAATTAATGTGTTAAACACACTCTACGAATGTATCCGATAAACAACGAATGCAGCAAACACAAGACAAATCCATTGTAAAGAAAGAATTCGTAGCAATATATGGATTCAAACTTGTAGTATCTGGATTATCTTGTAATACCCGACAAGTACAGCAATTTCCATCTACCTTCTCTACCCGAAACACATTAGAACATGTTGGACTTGGAGTCGTTGCATCACAATTGGCATTAGAATCTTTACTAATTGGCATACTCCATGGAGTTCCACAACAACCACAAGTATAAAGCATAATTGGTCTAGTATTACAAATTAAACAATTTGGTCCTCCACCTAAAACTGGTCTATCACAAGAATCCAAACAATTTTCTGGACAAGCATTTTGTTGTAAAACCAAAATAACATTTAAAATTTCAGCAATACAATTTGATCCATTATTGTTATTATCATTACACATATCATTCACCCTTTCATGTATTCTCATTAATAATTTATGATATATTTTAAAATACGTGCAATTTCTTGATAGTTTTATTTTTCAATCTTTTGTTGTATAATAATATCAGGTGAGAATTATGAATCAATGGTTACAATACGGACTCATTTTATTAGCATTACTTCTAATTTCCTTAATTGTAGCAAAATTAATGAAAAAAGACTTTCATATTGAAGCAAACAAATTAATTGGATATTTAGGAGGAAAAGATAACATTGTGAGTGCTGAATGCAACATGTCACGTTTTAAAGTTTTATTAAAAGATGTATCCATTGTCGATAAAGACGCAATCGAAAGATTAGGTGCCAAAGGTATTGTAGAAATCGACAACCAATTAAAAATTATCTTTGGAAAAGATGCCAAAGAACTGAAACGATATATTGATGAGTTACTATAAAAGAGTTCTAAAAAATTGAACTCTTTTTATTTCTTTTCAATATCTAAAATGGATGAAATTGGAATTACACCTCCAGAAATATCTAATAAAGATATTCCAGTTCGCCCAACAATTGTTTTTAACGCAGTTCCTTCCTTTGTTGTAATAAGTACTTGACTTTTATAAACGAAATTTTTTGATGAGAAAATTTCATTAATCTTTCGCTCAATTGTTTTAAAATCATGACGATCTTGACGTATTCCTTCATAAAAAGTATCTTGAACATTACCAATTTTTTTATCAATTGGATTTGCAAAAACTTTAGGTAATATCTTATCCATAAAACGCCCACCTCACCATATTTTATGTTTAATTTTTTATTTTGAGACATAATAAAAATATGAAACAGAAAAAGAACTTGGATATCTTATTTTATATTCCGTTACTTATCATATTAACGATAAGTATTTTTGTCATGTATCATGCAAGAATTATTAGTCCACTTTATTCCAAAAACGCTATCAAACAAGCAATCTTCTTTCTAATTGGATCCCTTATATTACTATTTAAAAACAAAATAAAATGGAAATGGTTACTCAATTCAAGTTTTTTTATTTACCTATTCAGTTGTATTTTATTAATCCTGGTATTATTTTTTGGAAGTAATATCAATGGAGCAAAAGCTTGGTTTAAATTCAAATATTTTAATTTCCAACCCAGTGAATTCATGAAAATTGCAATGAGTTTATACCTTACAAAACTGACACTTTCCCATTCCTTCCAAACCAAAAAAAATGAAATTTCTTATTTATTAAAAGTTTTTATGATATTCATCATACCTTCTATCTTGGTATTTTTAGAACCAGATACTGGAGCAATTATTTTTTATGCACTTATTACATCAGCTACCATACTAACATCCAAAATATCAAAAAAATGGCTGATTCCAATTATCTTATTAATACTAGGATTCATTGGCTTATTTTTCTATGCTTATTACTTTCAAAGAGATATTCTAATATCTTTTATTGGAACATCTTTCTTTTACCGAATCGAAAGACTATTAAATTTTCAAAAAGGATTACAAATTGAAAATGCCCTCACCGCTCTTGGAAGTGCTCCACTTATCAGATTTAATCTACATACCCCAATTATATATATACCAGAAGCACCTACTGATTTTGCTTTTGCCTTAACTGCTAACGTATTTGGAATACTTGGAAATATAATCTTACTCATTTCATACTTTTTACTAGACATTTATTTATTAAAAGTATGGATAACAAAAAAGGAAACCAAACAAAAAATATTTACTAACCATTTTTTTCTTTAATCAATTTTACAATATAATTATGAACATTGGTTTATTACCTATCATGGGAATTCCTCTACCACTTTTTAGTTACGGAGGATCCACAACATTAATAACCTTCTTATTCTTGGCTATCATAACACAAAAAATATAGCCACAAGCTATATTTAAGGAACTAAAACTCTTTGATAATCTTGAGATTCTTCTAAATTGATTTCCTCTTCTACTTCTGGAACACCAAATATCTCTTGATAAATT
>CAOWNX010000071.1 GCA_948552115.1 uncultured Bacilli bacterium | reverse complement strand
GACAAAATCGAATTATCCTATGCCACTTATTTTAGATGGGGAAATTCAAAAAAAGGCTTTGGATTATATTCATAAAAATAAGTTTTGGTTGGAGAAGGAATTATCAAAAAAGAATTTGTCGGTATCTGAAGTTTTTTATGCTTTTTATAAAGGAAAGAAAATATTTTTGATTCGGAAAAAGGAACTTTAAATTTTTATCTTTTTCTCTTCGTTTTGTTTTGGTATAATTTCGTTGAGACTTGGTGATGGCATGAAACGAGTGAAACCAGAGATTTCTTTTTTGGAAGAGAAGACTTTTTCGGAAGTGATACGTGAAGAGGAATGGGAAAATTTAAAAATTACAGAAAGTCCACAACAATCTATTTCTTTGGAAGATATGATAATTCAAAGTTGCCTTTTTGAACGAATTCATTTTTCTAATGTTAGTTTTTCAAAAATATCTTTTGTTGATGTGATTTTTGAAGGTTGTGATTTTTCCAATGTTGATTTGTCCTTTCAACATTTTCGAAGAGTGGAGTTTCGTAATTGTAAAATGATTGGGGTATCGTTTCATCTATCTTCGTTACAAGATGTGTTATTCGATGATTGTATTTTAACATTACAAGATTATACGAAAACGAAGTTACGGCATATCTTATTTTCTCAAAGCGATTTATCGAATTCTAGTTTTATTCAAACGGATATGAAACAAATTGAATTTCAAGAGATTGTCTTGAAGAGGACTGAATTTTTACAAACATCTTTGGGGGGAGTTGATTTTTCTTCTTGTGATATTTCTGAAACTTTATTTGATTTGTATTCTTTACGAGGAATTCTTATTGATTCATTTCAAAGTCAATTTCTTGTATCGATGTTAGGTGTTCAAATTAAAGAGGATTAATTTTGGGAAAAAGAGAAATTAATCTTTTTTCTTTTTCTTTTGAATGGTATAATGAGTTTAGTTTGAAGAATGGAGTAAGGTAATATGTCGCAAGCAATTCGAAAA
Organism: uncultured Bacilli bacterium; assembly: GCA_948552115.1. Lineage (GTDB taxonomy): Bacteria > Bacillota_I > Bacilli_A > RF39 > UBA660 > MGBC162267. Next base: position 3,695 of record CAOWNX010000071.1, on the reverse strand, counting down.
ATAAAAAAAATGAAATGGAACATTTTATTCTCTATTTTTGCAAGTTTTTTCATTGTTTTCATTGTTTTATATTTTTTAACACGACATCTTTATTCCATTCAGATTCCTGAGAGACTTCGTTATGTAAAGGATTATCAAGAATTTGTGTTAACGTTGGATGTTATACCAGATTGTCAAAATCAAATTATACCAATATTTCAAAAAGATGATGTCGTATATCTTGGTAAGTGTGTTCGTGAGGTATATGTCAATTATGGAAAAACGAAAGCGCCACTCCAAATGGTTTTAAATGAGGAATATATTAACCTTACAGATATTCGGAAGAAATTAAATAAAAAAGAAACATTTACGATTAAACCAGAATTTGAAAATGAAATTGGAAAGAAATATGATGAAATGGTCTATTATGAATATCGAAGAAGTGATAAGGAAGAGGGAAATTATTTGGTAACCATTGTCGATAAAAATTATCAAACGGGAAAACTTACTGAAGTGACCTTTGAACCTTATTTGGATTGATAGTTTTGTTTATTTTTTAATATTTTGACGCTTTTTTACTAAGTGTTTTTAGTTCTTCTTCGATTGCTATTGAGCGTTTTTGAAAAGTAGCGGTTTGAGCACTGAGAAAGATGTCTCAAATTTTAGGTAACTGTTTTTGACAACCCAGTCCAGATTGAATTCCAAACTTACCAGTTTGCATGGTTTGATTGATTTTTGTCTTACCAACGAGAGTATCTATTATGAAGATAATGTTTTCTTTTTCTTTTGATTTAAATATTTTATTTTTTGGTTTGAAATAATGTCATAATGTTTTTTCCTTTGAAAATAGAATTTGTTTTATTTTGAAAATATTTAATAATACTACCAAGATAATATTGATGATTTCAGCATAGACTAAGCTATAAATTCCCATTTTACAGAAGCAAAATAGTGTAAGGGTAGATAGTTTGATGATTTCTCCTATCAGTGTGATTTTCATGCAACTTTTGGCATGATTTAGAGCTTGAAGCATGCTCATGAGTGGCGCTTCTAAATAAAATAGAACAAAAAATGGCGCTAGTATTTTGACATAGTCTACTCCTAAGTTGGTATTGTAAATGATTTTTAAAAGAGGTGTACGGTAAAAAAAGATGATGATGGAGAATGTAAATCCAATTCCAAAGGAAAAGGCAAGGGCTTGCCAAAATCTTCGTTTGATCATTGGTATGTTTTTGTTACTTAGGTATTTACTAATTTCAGGAATTAGAGCGGAACAAACGGCTCCAACAAAAAAGCTTGGCATGGTAAGTAAAGCAATGGTATATGCATTGTATGCACCATATTCTCTTAGGATATAATCGTTTGAAAAACCTACTAGGAGTAAGATGTTTGTTAAAATAATCGGTTCTAGAAAGAATCCAATGTTTCCGATGAATCTTCCTGATACAGTAGGTATTGAAATATCACAGATTTCTTTGATCGTTTTTTTGTTTGGAATAAAGTCTTCTTTTTGAATGGTAAACTTTTTCGGAGCAAAGAAGATGAATGTTAAGATGCTTGTGATTTCGGTAATGATATTAAATAGGATTAAGCCCATGACGGCTAAAAATATGGACTTTTTCATGAGAATTGGTAAGATAAAGAGGATGAGTAGAATACGAATGATTTGTTCTAAAATGTTTGAAATAGTATTTGGTACCATTCGTTGTCGTCCAAAAAAATATCCTTTTAGGATGGATGAAATACTGATAAAGGGAAGGGTTCCTGTCATAGCAATGAGTAAATAATAACATTCGGGATTGTTTAGCAAGTTTGTGGCAATGTATTTACTTGTAAAGAGCATGATGGTAATGATGATAATATTTAATAAAAAAATTAGGAATGTGGAAGAAAGGAGCACTTTACTTGAACTGGTTTTTTGCTCGGCAATTATTTTGCTGATAGAAATGGGAAGAGAAAGAGAAGCAATGGTAATTAAAAGGGAATAGGTTGGCATGACAATGGCATATAAACTTACTCCCTCTTCACCAACAATTCTTGTATACATAATTTTGATGATGAATCCTAAGAATCTAGTAATAAATCCCCCAAGCATTAATATGAGGGTAGAAGTAATAAATTTATTTTTTCTCATACATTTCACCTTTTCAACTGTTTCAATCTGATATATAATAAATGTATGCAAGAATCAAAAATTTAAGAAAAGAGGATACTTATGAATGATAAAATTTCTTCCTTAGAAGAGTTATATGCAAGGTTACTTCCAGCATTAAAAGCAAAACAAAGCGAACTTCATAAAGATCATATGATTTATATTACACCAAAGGATATCTGGCATTATTTTCGTGTCAATAAATGGAATCAAGTTGTCAATTTGACACTTTTTGATATGGTAGAAGATATTTTGAATACGAATAATGAAGAAATTGATTTGTTTGTAAGAAAACATAAAGAACGAAAAATGCAAGAGGAGAGTGAAGCGTGAAAGATTCTCCCATTCAGGTATTTGCTCAAAACTCGATTAAATTAATGGGAAGTTTAACGATTTATTTTGATCCTTTTCAAATTCCAAGTGAGTTTCATGATGCAGATTTTATTTTTATTACACATCCACATTGGGATCATTTTTCTTTAATTGATATTTTAAAAGTTCGTAAAGAGGAAACAAATTTTATTGTTCCAAAAGAGATTTATGAGGAGTTACTTGATATTGGGGTCATGGAAAGTCACATTAAAATCGTGAAACCTAATGAAGAATATTTTTTTGAATCTATGAGTTTTCGGACGCTTCCAGCATTTAATCGGAGTAGTGAATATCATTTAAAAGAAAAGAAGTGGATGGGTTATCTCGTGTCCATGGATGGAGTTGTATATTTTATTGCAGGGGATACAGATGTACTTGATGTTCATCATAAAATTAAAGCAGATATTGTTTTTTTACCAGTGGGTGGAACTTATACAATGAATGCGAGAGAGGCTGCAAGGCTTGCAAATTTAATTCATCCTCATTTAGCTGTTCCAACACATTATTTGAGTGTTGTGGGAAGTTTGGAGGATGCTAGAAATTTTCGTAAGTATTTGAATGAAGGAATTGCTTGTCAAATTTTTTATCGAAAAAAACAAGATATGGAGTGATTTTTTTGAAACCAAATGAGTTATTTGAAACGTTATTGGAAACGCTTTCCTCGATCCGTTTTGAAGAACGAGAGCATATTACGAAAGTTTATGATTATTGTTTAGAAAAGTATCAAGGATTGACACGTTTGAATGGAGAAGAGTTTTTTACGCATCCTTTAGAGGTAAGTCTTATTTTGACACAATTGAATGTTGATGTGGTAACGATTGAAGCAGCCATGATGCATGAAGTAATGAATCATGCATCGGTGACAAAGGAAGAAATTGAGAATACTTTTGGCCCTGAAATTGCTGGAATTGTGGATTCCATTAGTAAGATTAATCGGCTTGAATTATCGGATGATTCGGAGTCAAGTGCCATTTATTTGCGAAAAGTATTGGTAGGAATCGCTGAAGATGTACGGGTTTTGTTTATAAAACTTGCCGATCGTGTTCATAATCTTCGAACTATTTCGGTATTGCCTGTAGAAAAGCAAAAGCAAAAAGCAAATGAAACGATGAGTGTCTTGGTTCCCATTGCTCATCGTTTAGGAATCAATTCTTTAAAAAGCGAGTTAGAGAATTTGTCTCTTCGAATATTA
>CAOWNX010000070.1 GCA_948552115.1 uncultured Bacilli bacterium | reverse complement strand
TTTATAGTCATCTCCTTCTTGTAAAACTTCTGCAAGCTCTTTTGATATTGCAGGTGCTAACATACTAGGTGTAAAGATTAAACAGTGTTCTCTTTCGCATTGTTTTAAAAAACACTTATCTATTTTTATTGTCATATGTGTGGTATTTAGTAAAAAATAAAGTTTTTTCCTAAATTATATACTTATAAATCAGAAGAAATTTTAGAGATGGAAAAGTCAAAATTACTTTTTCTTTTATCCAAAATAAGGTTATAAAACAACTTTTTTTCTTCTTAAAATAATAAAATGATTATGACGAAAAAGTCATATACAGAAAAACACAAGATAATAAATTGACATCTCAAATTAATAAGCATATAATAAAAGACGTGTGAATGTGAAGAGGATTGTGTTTTATGGAAAAGTTAAACTTTGAGAAATTTTTAGTTTATTTAAGGCAAATACAAAATAAAATTCAAAAAGATATGAATGAAGAAGTAAGAACATTAGGAATTTCAAGCACTCATATGGGAATTATCATGATTCTAAAAACTTCAATAAACGGTTGTTCCATGTCTGAATTAAGTCGATTAAACAAAGTAGACAATGCCCTAATGACTAGGAATATAAAAGAGTTAGAAAAAATAAACTATGTTTATAGGAATCGAGAAAATGAATCACAGCGAAAATACCATATATGTTTAACTGAAGAGGGAAAACAAATGGCAGAGAAGCTAGAGAAAATTGTGAATCGAAAACAAAAACAATTTATAGATAATTTTACAGAAGAAGAAAAACAAATTATTGACCAAGCGCTAAATATTGTGATTCAAAAACTCATAAAAACAATGGAAAAGGAAGAAAAAGAATGTTAGAACTAAAAAATATTAGAAAAAGCTATACAACTGGAACATTTACCCAACATGCCCTAAAAGGAATTGATTTAAAATTTCGTCAAAATGAATTTGTAGCGATACTTGGACCTTCTGGTTCTGGCAAAACAACATTACTAAATATCATTGGAGGACTAGACCGTTACGATAAAGGAGATTTAATAATCAACAATCGTTCCACAAAATCATTTAAAGATAAAGATTGGGATGCTTATCGAAATAATTGTATTGGTTTTGTATTTCAAAGTTACAACTTAATTAATCATATTGATATTTTATCGAATGTTGAAATGGGAATGACTCTCAGTGGAGTAAATGGGAAAACACGCAGAAAAAAAGCGATGGAAGTATTAAAACGAGTTGGATTAAAAGAACATGCTCACAAAAAACCAAACCAATTATCTGGAGGACAAATGCAACGAGTAGCAATTGCAAGAGCTCTCGCAAACGACCCAGACATCATATTAGCAGACGAACCAACTGGAGCATTAGACTCCAAAACGAGTGTCCAAATCATGGAATTAATTAAAGAAATTGCGAAAGACAAATTAGTAATCATGGTTACTCACAATCCAGATTTAGCACATGAATATGCCACACGTGTTATTGAAATGAAAGACGGTGAATTAACGAGTGACTCGAATACCGTAACCGAAAAAGAAAAAATAGATAACGATTACAAAATCAAAAAAACATCCATGAATTTCAAAACAGCACTTCACTTATCCCTAAACAATATCAAGACCAAAAAAGGAAGAACAATTCTAACGGCCTTTGCATCTTCCATTGGAATTATTGGAATTGCCTTAATTCTTAGTTTATCCAATGGATTTGATAAGCAAATTGATATTTTTGAAAAAAATACGTTAAGTGCTTTACCGATTGTGATTACCAAACAAAGTATGAATTTAGACGAAGAAACGATGGAAAAAATGCACGAAGATATGTCGAGTGAAAATTCATATCCAGACACAAAATTTGTAACTCCAGTCGATTTAGAAGAACAACAATATACACATATCAACAATATCAAGGATGATTACATTAATTATATTGAAAAGATTTCTTCTGAATATGTTTCTGGTGTAAACTATATGCATGCGACAGGACTTAATATCTTGCAAAAAATAGACGGAAAAATCAAACAAATCAACACAAGCAACCTAAATATTGGGATGATGCCTCACACACTAAGTGATGATACCCCAAGTGTTATTGAACAACGTTTTGATTTACTTGCTGGAAAAGAGCCAACGAGCAAAGAAGAAATTGTAATCGAAGTCGATAACAAAAATCGGATTTCCAAAGATTTATTAGAAGTACTAGGATTTTCTACAAAAGAAAACATAAGTTTTGATGACATTTTAAAAAGTACAATGACAATCGTTTACAATGATGATTACTATCAAAAAGTAGGAAACTACTTTATTCCAAATAGTAACTTAGATCAAGTTTATCAAAATAAAAATAATTTAACCTTAAAAGTAGTAGGTATTATTAGATTAAAAAAAGAATACCCAAATATGGCTTCCAATGCTGGAATATACTATACTTATGATTTTATGAATCACATCATTGAAAAAAATTCTAACTCACAGGTTGTTCAAGCTCAAAAAACTGCAAATTATAGTGTAATCTCTGGAGAACTATTCGACTTAACAACCGAAGAAGGAAAAGAAACCAAAGAAAACATGCTTGCATATCTTGGAGACAAAAAGGTTCCTTATGGAATCCAAGTATACCCAAAAGATTTTGAATCTAAAGAACACATTATCAATTATTTAGATGCCTACAATGAAGGAAAAAATGAAAATGATAAAATTGCATACATCGACCAAGCAAATTTAATGAGTTCACTATCGAGTAATATTATGGATGCGATAACGATTGTTTTAGTAGCATTTAGTAGTATATCTCTCATTGTATCCTCAATTATGATTGGAATCATTATGTATATCTCTGTTTTAGAACGAACCAAAGAAATTGGAATACTAAGAAGTTTAGGAGCCAGAAAACGAGATATCGCTCGAGTATTTAACTCAGAAACATTTATCATAGGAGTATCATCTGGTGCGATTGGGATACTTGTTGCATGGCTGTTATTATTCCCAATTAACTCATTACTTAAAGATCTAACGGATTTAGAAGGAGTTGCTGTAATGAATCCAATCCATGCTTTGATACTGGTAACAATTAGTGTCATACTAACGCTCATTGGTGGTTATATTCCTGCAAAATTAGCAAGTAAAAAAGATCCAGTAGAGGCCTTAAGAACGGAATAAAAAGAATTCGACAAAAGAAGACAAAATATCCTTCTTGAAAAAATAGTAAATATTTCGTATAGTTAAGTTACCAAAAGGAAATCCTTTTGGAGTTCATAACTTACCATCTCTACACTTATTACACCAATATAAACAACTCAACCAAACCAAACCAAAAAAACAATCTTCAATTTAGGTAGTTATGAATCAAGATAGCAATAAACGCTATCTTTTTTTTGTTTTATTTAGTACTTGACAATACCAAGTACTTGTAATATGATAAACCCAGAAAGGAACCCAAAAATGAATACTCAGTTCAAAAAAGGAGTACTAGAATTATTAGTATTAATCATTGTTTCTGAAAAAGACTGTTATGGTTATGAACTAGTAGAAGAAGTTAGTCACATTGTAGATGTCAACGAAGGAACCATTTATCCCATTTTAAAAAGATTAACCAATGAAGGATTTTTTGAAACCTATTTAGAAGAATCCAAAGAAGGTCCTGTAAGAAAATATTATCACATAACTGTCTCAGGAAAAAAACGTAGTAAATTACTTTTACAAGAATGGAATACATTTTCTAAAAGTGTAAACAAATTCATTAATAGAAAGGATAACGTATGAAAAAAGAAGAATTTATAAAAAAATTAAGAGAAAAACTATCCATATTAGAAGAAAAAGAAATTGAAGATATCGTAGCAGAATATACAGGTTACATCGATGAAAAAATGCAAAAAGGAGCTACAGAAGAAGAAGCTATCAAAGATTTTGGAAGTATCGAAGAATTAACCAAAGAATTATTAGAAGCTTATAAAATTAATGTAAACCAAAATCATGAAAAAAATTGGATTTTAAAAATAACCGATAAAATGATTTCTTGGACGGATCAATTTATTAAAGTTTTTACGAATAAAACAGCTAGTGAAATTTTAAAAATAGTATTTGAAATTATCATGATTATCTTCTTTATCGCACTTTGCAAAATTCCATTTGGATTTTTAGAAGATTTAGGATTTAAGGTATTTTTGATAGCAAAATCAAATGTAGGAATAGCCTTGTATCAAATTTGGCAATCAATCATTGAATTAGTATATCTTTTCTTTGCTATTATTTTCTTTATGAAAATTTTCGAAAAAAGATATCTCAATAATGAAGAAATAAGAAAAGAAGAAATACACCATCAAGAAAAGAAACCGATAAAAAAATCAAGAACACTCCCAAACGAAGAAATTTATGAAAAAAGAATTATCGAAAAAGAACCAAAAAAAGGAATATTAGACGTTTTGTCCACTGCATGCTTATATTTTGTTAAATTCCTTGTCTTTTGGATAGAATTTGGAATTGCATGTTTTATCCTAGCAATGGGAATATGTCTTGGAATTAGCTTCTTTTTCTTAATAAAAGGAGTAAACTATTATGGAATCTACATCTCCATATTAGCGATACTTTTCCTTGCAGTACTAGCGTTTATTGCAATCTTTAATTTCCTATTCAACCGAAAAAATAACGTTAGATTCTTACTAATCAGCTTTATTACTTGCTTTCTTATATTAGGATTAAGTTTTAGTGCTGCTTCCATTGAAATTGCCACCACTGAATTTATCAACGAAGTACCAAGTGAATATAGAAAAGAAATCATAACCCAAACCTTAGCGAT
>CAOWNX010000069.1:4684-4897 GCA_948552115.1 uncultured Bacilli bacterium | reverse complement strand
CAATTGGTAACTCCACTTTTCTTCCCTTGATTTGTTCCAGCAACCACTTTGCTTCTTGAATCGCTTTCTCTTCAGTATTTGCATAAGAATAAAAATAAAGTCCAACAGGAATCCCTACTTCATTTGCTTTCGTAATATTTTGTTCAAATTTCTTATCCAACACAAACTCTCCATCACGACCATTTGTTGTTCCTACTCGCAAAAAAACAAATT
>CAOWNX010000069.1:0-4640 GCA_948552115.1 uncultured Bacilli bacterium | reverse complement strand
CTCCTTGCCAATGAGATAAATCCAAACCAATCTGTGTACGATCCGTTTTATAATCTCTGACAACATCTGCAAAAACAGTCTTTGTGGAAGTAGTTGTCGATGAAGAACCTCCTCGTTTCGGTTCATAAACAGTCAAAGAAAACTTCTGACGAAATACATTCCCACTCGCATCACTTGCTTCAAATTCTACAGGATAAACTCCAGTAGTATTCAAATCATACGTTCCATTTATTTTACAGACTGGAGAAACATCATAATTATCGACACACATAATTCTTCCAATAAAAGAGTCATCGGAACCAACAGCTACCGAATAATTATTATTGAGCCACACAATCGGAGCTGTAGTATCTACAATTTCCAAAGAGAAGGAAGAATGCACCTTAATATTATCATCATTTCGAAAACGAAAAGAAACTTCCTTCGAACCAATATTTTTTGTATCAATCAAAAAATCATCCAACAAAGTTCCATTAATACTCTCTAAAAAATCAGATACTTTCACTTTTGTCCCAACTTCAACAACCAAAGATTCTTTCAAATTGACAATAATCTTTGCATGCTTAATTCGATACACTTGATATCCCGCATAAAGAAAACCACCACACAAAATACAAATCGCTGTAACAATGAAAATTATTTTTTCTTTTTTTCTCATAACAATCTCCTACAATAATAAAACACCCTAGAATAGAAAAATTATACCATACTTTCCTAGATTCCCACAAAACTATTTTCCAGAAAAAATTTGATACCAACTCTCAAAACGATTCACACCATGAGTTACCAATTGTTTCAAAAAACTCCAAGTAATTCCTAATGTTTCTTTCATGTTTTGAAAATCTTGTTTCGCTGTTTGACACAATTCTTGATTTTTTTCACAAATCATTACCGTTGTATTCAAATAAAGAGTGACTATTTTTTCTTTCATACCCGTATAAGCACGTTTCATCGTACTACTAATTTTCTCCTTATAGTCTGGAAAATAAGAATCAATCTTTTGATCCAATTTTAAAGCATATTTCATCACACTTAATTTTGTTTTCATCGTAATATCAGAAAGAGAAACTCCATTGATTGTCCCATTATAAAACAAAAAATCAACAACTGTATTAAAACTTTCTTTGATAACGGATTCTTCTTGATTTGGCATAACCTCATTCAAGTAAGAAACAACTACCTCATCCGAATTTGAAATACTTTCTTCTTCATCAAAAGGGAGATACTCTTTCATTTCTTCATTACCTTTGACATCTTCTTGTTCTAGTAATCCATCCATAGAAGGATTAAAATCATTAAAAGTATTTTCTTCATCTTTTGAAACAGATGTTTGTTCTTTCTGTTCTTCTTTCATAAGAATCGTACCATCTTTTAAAAGAATTGGCATTTCATCATCCATCATGATATAATCTTTGACCTGCAAAATACTTCCAAGAGGATATACTTTTGTCGTTTCAATCACATAATCCTCTTTTTCTCCTTCTAAAATAACAAAGCCAGAACCATTTCCAATCACTCTACCCTCAATTGCCGAAACCCTTTTTTTAGAAAATGAAATCAGTATCAAAACAATAACGAATACAATTACCATTAATATAAGACATCCTATAACAATATTTTTTAGTTTTTCCTTTTTCATACATTACCCTCTTAAAAAATATAATTTATTATATCATAAGACCACAAAAAAATTCGTATTTCGTACGAACTTTTATTTTTTCACAATATGTTTGCAATCTCCCGTTTGAAAAAATTGCAACAAATTTTCAATACACATTCTCTCGACTCTTCTGACTCCTTCTAAAGCATTAAAAGCAGTATGAGGAGTCAACAAAAATTTCTCGCTTGGTAAAGTAAGTAATTTTGCTTCCTTTGCATTCAAATCAACAGGCTCTTCCCAAAAACCATCAAAGGCACATCCGAGCATCTGATCATTCAAAAGTGCTTCATACAAACTTTCAAAATCAACAATTTCCGCACGGGCGGTATTAATAAAATAGGAGTCTTTTTTCATCAAAGAAAAATATTTTCGATCAATCATTCCACGTGTAAGATCAGTTAAAGGTAAATGAAGCGATACAATATCAGATTCTTGAAAAATTTCTTTTAAAGAAACCTTCTTAGCATGAAATTTCTCTACTTCCTTTTTCTCATAGAAATATTCGCATGAAATGCATGATACATAATCTCTGCAAAATAATATCCAATATGACCCATACCAAGAATACCAACAGTCTTATCCTTCAAATCAAAGAAAGTTTTCTCTTTCCATACCCCATTTCGACACTCTCGCTCAAAACAAAGGTGTTTTTGATTTAAAGTCATTAACAAACCTAATGTAAACTCCGCAACAGAATAAGAATTCACCTTTGGTGTGTTCATTACTATTTTATGATATTTACGAGCCACTTCCATATCAATACAAGTTTGATATCCAATTCCAAAAAACTGAATTACTTTCAAATTAGGAACTGCCTTCAAAACATCTTCAGAATAATATTCACTACCATTTACAATAACAGCATCTACTTGTTGAAGATAGTCAATCAATTCCTTATCGGCTAAATGATTTGAAGCAGGAATAATTTCTAAACCTTGATATTTTAATTCATCTATCGTATCTTCGGAAAAAGTACATCCAGTAAATAAAATTTTATGCATAATAAGTTCCTTTCATTGTAATTTATTCTCTAAAATTTCTCTTGTTTTAACAGGATTTGCCTTCCCTTTTGTCTCTTTCATAACTTGACCAACAAAAAACTGAAATAAATTGGTTTTTCCATTATGATAAGCTTCCACTTGAGATTGATTTTGCTCTAAAATTTGTTCAATCAAAGAAGTCAAAAGTTTTTCATCACTAATCTGAGCATCTTCCTCATGAATCAATTCTGTTGGTTTCTTTTTTGTTTCCAAAGATTTGAAAACAACTTCTTTTGCTTGCTTCGAAGAAATTACTTCTTGATTCAATTGATCCATGACAAATTTTAAATCTTGTGGTTGAAAATCCAAGGTTTGAATTTTCTGATTTGTTTTATTTAGAAAGCCAAGAATTATGCCAGTAATCCAATTACATGCAGCTTTTGCATCAATTCCAATCGATACACAAGATTCAAAATAATCACTAATTTCTTTTTCCTTCAACAACGTATTAGCATCTACAAAGCTAAGTTGATAATTTTTGGTATAATTTTGTAATCTCTCATAAGGAAGAACAGGAATATTTTTTCGAATAGATTCCACATAATTTGGATCAATTTTAATTTTCGGAATATTGGGTTCCACAAAATATTTATAATCTACAGCATCCGCTTTACTTCGCATGTGAATCGTTTCACATTTTTCCTCATCCCATCTTCTCGTTTCTTGAACGATTTGCGTAGAATTTCCGGTTTCAAATAAATCTTTTTGACGTTTAATCTCATAATCGATCACATCTGCCAAAGCAGAAAAAGAAACTCCTTTGATTTCTACCTTTACTCCAAGTTCATCCGTGTTACTGAGTGAAATATTCACATCACATCGAATCTGTCCTTTTGTCACATCAGCATCGGAAATATTGGTATATTGATACACTCTACGAATATACTCAATAAATGCAACCACTTCTTCTTTCGAATGCAAACAAGGTTCTGTGACCAACTCCAAAAGAGGAACCCCAGAACGATTATAATTAATATAAGAAACATCCCCAATATGATCAAGTTGAGCAGTATCTTCTTCCAAATGAATATCATGAATCAAAACATCCAACTCCGACTCACCAAAAGGTACCAAAATATGTCCATGTTGTCCAATTGGATCGTGCATTTGAGTTACTTGATATCCCTTTGGCAAATCTGGATAATAATAATTTTTTCGATCAAAACAGAAAAATTCTGGAATATCACAATTCAATATACAAGCAGCCTGAATCGATTTTCGAAGGCATTCCTGATTTAATGTAGGTAAAACTCCTGGAAGAGCGATATCAAGTGGTGCAACATGAATATTTGCTTCTTCACTATAAGTATTCTTTGCAGAAGAAAAAACTTTCGAAACACTTTTCATTTCACAATGCATTTCAATACCAATGGTAGGAACTAATTTCATATTACTCACCTCTCGCAATCTGTCCATGATAATCCATCATACCCTCTACCTGATAGGCAATCGAAAGTAAATTCTCATCATCTTTTACCTTAGCAGTAAAATTAATACCTATCGGTAATCCATTTACAAAACCATTTGGAATAGTAATACTTGGAAATCCTCCAAAATTACCAATTACCATATGATTTTCTAATACTTCTATACCTTTTACCAAATCACTGCCATCCAAGCGTTTTGCACCACCAGAACTACAAGGAAGAATCAGGGCATCATATTGTTCAAAAAAATCATTCATTTTTTGAACTACTAAATGTCGAACTCGTTGTGCATTCAAAAAATATTTCTCCTGATTCTCTTTTTGCAAGACATAAGATCCGATTACCAAACGTCGTTTAATTAAAGGAGAAAAACCATTGCTTCGATGCTCCTTCATCATTTCAAACATATTCGCAACCTTAGGTTGTGGTCCGAAAATAATTCCAGTTAAATTTGACAAATTACTCGTAGCTTCAGCACAAGTAATACAAGTATAAGTAGCAGGAATTGCTTCC
>CAOWNX010000068.1:251-4902 GCA_948552115.1 uncultured Bacilli bacterium | reverse complement strand
GTCTCCATTTTTATATTCTACATCACTTTCGTGATATAATTCTTCTTTGTTTACAACTTTTTCTTCTTTGATGCTATTGTTTGTTTTTTCTAATAGTTCTTCATCAATTTCTTCGATAAATCTACTTGGTGGATTGGATGAGTCTTTTCCATATAGCATTCTTCGTTTGGCATTTGTCAAAAAAAGTAGTTTACGAGCTCTTGTAATACCAACGTACATGAGTCTTCGCTCTTCTTCAATTCCATCTTCTTCTAAAAGGGCATTGGCATGTGGAAATATTCCTTCTTCCATTCCAACTAAAAATACATCATCGAATTCAAGTCCTTTGGCACTATGAATGGTCATGAGTGTTACAACATCATCTGTGGTTTTGTGTTCTGAGATATCTGCAATTAAGCTAATTTCTTCTAGGAAATCTCCTAAGTTAACGCTTCCTGTGTTTTCTTCAAATGTAGCTGTGATACTTTTAAATTCCATTAGGTTATCTAAACGTAATTCACTTTCTAAGGATGGGTCATTTTCTAGTTCTTCCTTCATTCCTGTTGTGTCTAATACACAGTCAATTAATTCGGTTAAAGAAAGGGACTCACTTTGTTTTTGGAGATTTAAAATTAAGTTTTTAAATTCTAATTCTTTTCCACTTGTGATTGCTTCAAACATGCTGATATTTTGATCTGTAGCCAATTTTTCAATATTTGCAATAGTACTCGCACCAATTTTTCTTTTTGGTACATTGATGACTCTTCGAAGAGAGATTTCATCATGTGGATTTAAAATTAATCTTAAGTAACAAATTAAGTCTTTGATTTCTTTTCTACTATAGAAGTAATAGCTTCCTACTACTTTGTATGGAATATTGGCTTTTAAAAATTGTTCTTCTACGACACGTGCTTGGGCATTGGTTCGATAAAATACCGCGATATCACTTCGTTTCGTTCCAAGTTCGAGTAAGTGTTTGATTTCTTCTATTACTAATGTTATTTCGTGCTTTTCATCATAACTTCTTAAATATTTTACTTTCACTCCTACTCCATTATTGCTTCTTAAATTTTTCTCTTTTCGTTCTTTATTGTTTTTAATAACCGAGTTGGCAGCATCTAGAATCATTTTGGTGCTTCGATAGTTTTCTTCGAGAGGAATTACGGTGGTATTTTGATAGTCTTTTTCAAAATTTAGAATGTTACGAAAATTTGCTCCACGAAACATGTATATTGATTGATCAGGGTCTCCAACAACAAATAAGTTTTGATATTTTTTGGCAAGTAATTTTGTTAATTTATACTGTACTTCATTGGTATCTTGGTATTCATCAATTAAAATGTATTGAAATTTTTCTTGATAGTGTTCTAAAACTTCTCTATTTTTTAAAAATAATTCTACAGGTAAGGATAATAGGTCATCAAAGTCTACGGAGTTATTTGCTTTTAAACGTTTTTTGTATTCTCGATATACTTCAGCGGCTATTTTCTCTGCATCACTCGTTAGGTATTTATCAATTTCCGCATCACTTAACATTTCATTTTTGATGAAACTAATTCGATTTCTAATATAACTTGGAGCACATTCTTTGGTATCAATTCCTTTTTCTTTTAAAATCTTTTTGATAATACTTAATACATCATCGCTATCAATAATGGTAAAATTTCGATCGAGTCCTAGTTTTAGACAATTTTCTCTAATGATTCGAAGTCCAAATGAATGAAATGTTCCTACAAATGCATTGTTGTCTGGTACTAATGCATTTAGTCGATCTCTCATTTCTTTTGCAGCTTTATTGGTAAATGTGATTGCTAGTATTTGATAAGGTTTCACCCCACTATCGATTAAATATGCTATTCTTGTTGTTAACACTTTTGTTTTACCTGAACCTGCACCTGCTATCACTAAACATGGCCCTTCTTTGTGTAATACAGCTTGTTTTTGTGCTGGATTTAATTTTTCTAAATATTCCATAACTTCCCTACTTCCCAAAACATTATATCAAAGAACATGCAAATGACAAAATGTTTCATTTCAAAAAAAAGAACCAAAAGGTTCTATAGATATTCAATAATTGCAATATTTTTTTCTAGTTTATCTACTAGGTCATCACGATCATATTTATTGAATATTCCAGTGAAAATACTACTATCTAGTAAGAATAAATCATAATATTCCATAAATATTTCACGGTAATTTTTGACTCCTAAATCCATTAAATATTGAATATTTGTAGATACTAGTTTTTTGCATTTTTTTATGGAATCAATCATAACTTGTGATGCGTTTTGATTAATGTATTCTAATTGGTCGGTTGTGAAATCAAATTTTTGTAAAAATCGCATATTACATCCCTCCTAGAATATCGGTTTCAAAGTTGTATCCATATTCTTCGATTTCTTTTTTTCTTAAATCTCTTACTAATTCTTGTGGGTCAGAAGTGTAGCTATCTATTTTATTTCGATTGTCATTTAATACGGTTTCAATAATCTCGTAATTAAATTCTAAAACACGCAATCCATAATAGTTGTAGATAGAGATTCCTTCTTTTTTTAATAGTGCTATTTTTGTTTCTAATTCATCACTTGCAATTAGTGGTAATTTATTTAATTGATTTTTTAAGCCTCTTGACATGTCTCCATTGTTGGCAATTAAGGTTTCATTCATTATTTTACGTAAATTCATTTTTTTACCTCCTTTAATAAGCCACTAATGGAACTTCTTTTGGATCTAGTCCATTTGCTTTCATATCACTAATTCTAGATTTTAATCCTTCTAGATTGTATTTGGATAGAACACTTGGATTTAAGTATAAATCAATTGATTCTTTTCCATTGTTTTGAAGAGATTCAATTTTTCCTTTTAAATCTATGTCATACATTAAGGAAATATTTGAATTGAAAACATCTAAGCCAATTCCTTTTTTGGCAATTAATTCGATATTATTTTTTACTAGGTCTTTATTGAAATTATCTACTAATTCTTCTACTTCTTCTGCTGTAAAATCGAGATAGTCTAATCCTTCTTCTTTAAGAGTTGCAATCATATCATTTTTTACGTCATATTCTTGATAATTATTATCTGGTTCTACTACAGTTTCTTCTTCTTCTTTTATTTCTTCTTTGATGGGTTCTTCCATGCTAGCTGTTTTTGCTTCCGCTAAAACTTCAGAAATTGATTTTCCTGTTTTTTCTTTTGATTTTACTTTGTCATCATAAGTAAATAATGCATCTTCTGGGAACATCAATATTTTTGCAGCTTCTCGTTGTTCTTCTTCTCCAAAACTAAATTGTTCTAGTAAAGATGTGATGGAATCTCTGGTAATATTAATTCTTCCTGTTAGAGCAAGTTCAAAGTATTCATTTAGTTTTTCCTGATTTGCTAAGGCTGCATCTTTTCGAATTCCTAGTTCTTCAATGGTTGTGATTGCATTATTCATTTCTTCTTCTACTTTGATTAATTCTGCTTCTGCTCTTTTGGTATCGTCTTTTACAGAATCAATTGTTTTTGGCAATGAATTATCTAATTTTTCTACTAAACCTTTTGGGTTAAAATCTATTTTTAAACGATCTAGAACCGTTTTATAATCATCTCGATTAATTCCAGATAGTACATCTCTTAATTTTTCACCTTGTTCATCTAATTCTTCATGCAATTGTTCCAATTCAGAAATTTTTTGTTGTAAATCTTTCTTTTGATTGGTTGTTCTTTCTTTTGTCTCTTCGGCTTTTTGTTTTTGTTTATCCATTTCTACTAGGATTACACTATCTTCTCCACGTAGATTATATAGTTTATCCAGTAATGAGTTCACTGCTGGTGTCAATGTTTTCATATTAGCCACTCCCTTTATTATTCACCATTATAACAGACTTATTTGTCGTTGTAAAGCAGCTAAATTTTTATTTTTTTATTTTCACTTTTGTGATAAAATTGTGTTTTTCTTTTTGGAATGCCTTTTTCACTCTTTATTTAATTACTCATATAATACAGTGATAGAAGGAGGATTTTTTTTGAAAAAGAAAATTTTAGAAATTGGTATTGGTGTTTTTTTAATTGTATCTTTGCTTATTGGATATACTTTTTGGAAAAATCATACCAAGGATGAAACCAATATGGTTCGAGTGAAGTTAAGTGAAGTAACACATAGTGCTTTTTATGCTCCATTGTATGTTGCAATCGAACAAGGTTATTTTAAAGAGGAAGGTATTGATTTAGAACTTATTTTAACGAGTGGTGCAGATAAGGTTGCGGCTGCTGTGTTATCGGGTGATGTCAATATTGGATTTGCTGGGCCTGAAAGTGCAATTTATGTATACAATGGGGGAGAAGAAGACTATTTGGTTACGTTTGCTGGACTTACAAAACGTGATGGTCAATTTATTATTGGAAAAAACGGAGATACATTTGATTGGAATGATTTAAAAGGAAAAGAAGTGTTAGTTGGAAGAAAAGGTGGAATGCCTGCTCTTAATTTCTTAAATGCTTTAAAAAATGTAGGAATTGATCCAAAAGATGTTAATTTAAATTATTCTGTAGAATTTGCTGCTTTGTCTGGAAGTTTTATAGCAGGAGTTGGAGATTATGTTAATTTGTTTGAACTTAGTGTAAGAGAATGAAGTCACCAAGTGAAAAATTATATGTCTATATCATAGACAAAAATAACAATTCACTT
>CAOWNX010000068.1:0-217 GCA_948552115.1 uncultured Bacilli bacterium | reverse complement strand
CTGTGTATCATATCCTCTTTTAAATTCATAACTACTTCTTAAAATTGGTTGTAGTTTTTTATTTTCATCATTTTCTTTATAAGATAAAAATATATTTAATTCCATATTATTTTTATCATTACTTATTTTAGATATGACGATATGATCTAGTAGTGAGCTAATTATTTTAGTTATGGTAGATTTAGAATTAACTTTCAAATTTAAAATTTCTTGAAGT
>CAOWNX010000067.1:4907-5117 GCA_948552115.1 uncultured Bacilli bacterium | reverse complement strand
TCTGGTGTAACGATTGAAGTGATTGATGAAGAAGATAAAAAAACATCTAAATTTCATTATGAGGACGGTCTTGTTAATTTTGTGGAATATATTAATGAAGGAAAGAAAGTTCTTCATAAGGTTATTTTCTTTCAAGGAAGTAAGAATGGGATTGAAGTGAGTGTTGCAATGCAATATTCCGATTCTTATAATGAAAGTATTGAATCGTTT
>CAOWNX010000067.1:0-4897 GCA_948552115.1 uncultured Bacilli bacterium | reverse complement strand
AAATAATGTAAAAACTGGCGATGGTGGTTCTCATGAGGTAGGTTTTAAAACAGGAATTACCAAAGCATTTAATGATTATGCAAAAAGTAATGGAATTTTGAAAAAAGATCAAAGTTTAGAAGGTGGAGATGTTCGGGAGGGATTATCTGCAGTGATTTCTCTTAAAATTCCAGAAGCGTTATTGCAATTTGAAGGACAAACAAAAGGAAAGCTTGGAACTCCAGAAGCAAGAAGTATTACGGAAAGTGTAACTTATGAGCATTTAAAATTTTTCTTGGAAGAAAATAAAGAGGCTGCTCTGACAATTTTGAATAAGGCAGTTCAAAGTAAGATGGCAAGAGAAGCTGCAAGAAAAGCAAGGGAAAGTGTAAGAAAAGGCGGAAGTAAAGGAAATAAAGAGAGAGTTTTAAGTGAAAAGCTTGCAAAAGCAACTGGTAAAAATTATGAAAAAAACGAACTTTTTTTGGTCGAGGGAGATAGTGCAGGTGGTTCTGCTAAATTGTTTCGTAATCGAGAAACGCAAGCGATTTTACCGCTTCGTGGTAAAGTATTAAATTGTGAGAAAGCAAGTCAAAATGATATTGCTTCGAATGCCGAGCTCAAACAAATTGAATATGCCATTGGAGCTGGTCTTGGGGCTGATTTTGATACCCGTGAGAGCAATTATGGAAAAGTTATTATTATGACCGATGCCGATGTGGATGGAAGTCATATTCAAATTTTACTCATTACCTTCTTTTATCGTTTTATGAGACCACTGATTGAAGAAGGAATGTTATATATTGCGACTCCACCTTTATTTTCTGTGGAAACGAGTAAGGGTAAATTATATATTGCAACGAATGAAGAGCTGGAAGAGGTTAAGAAAACAATTAAGGGAAAATATAAGGTTCAACGATTTAAAGGTCTTGGTGAAATGAATGCGGATGAACTTTATGAGACGACGATGGATCCAAATCATCGAAGACTCATGCGAGTAACTTTAACGGATGCGGCACTTGCAGAAAAGCGTATTCATGTATTGATGGGAGACCAAGTGGAACCACGAAAAGAGTGGATTAATGAGAATGTTGATTTTACTTTGGAAGACGATTTTAGGAAGTGATTAATGTGGAAAAAAAGAATGTAGTTTTTGAAAATGAATATGTTTCTGTTAAAGAAGTCAATATTTCTTCAGAACATAAAGTAAAAAGAGTTTCTTTTATTCCGTTTGGTCATTTAATTTTGTTAAATAAAAAACAGGAAAAAATTTGTTTGTTAAAAGAATCTTTTTCGGATCCCAAAGAAGATTTGGGATATTTTCTTCCGGAAGTTCGATTATTTTCTAATGTGAAAGAATATCAGCATTTTTTTCAAGAAGAAAATGTAGAAAAAATATCTGCTATTCTTTTAAAGCGGTTGAAAAATAAGATTCCTATTGATGATATTTTCTTTTATCGAAAAACAGAAACAGGATCTATTATTCATTTTGATAATTATTATTTTTGGAGTGAAATTGACGATAGTTTTAATTTCGAAGATTATCTTGATGCTTTTGTTGTATGGAAAAGTTATGATGAGGTTATGTCACTTTGTTTGGAATGTGCGAAACCTGTTTTTTATGATACTTCTACGGTTGCAGTTTTGTTGTCTTTTATCATAAATCAAAGAAAGCAAATTGGGTGAAAAGTTATGGCAAAGAAAAAAGAAGAGAAAACAATTGTTGAAAAAATATTTGATTATAGTTTAGAAGAAATTATGGGAGATTGTTTTGGAAGATATTCGAAAGAAATTATTCAAGAACGAGCACTACCAGATGTCCGTGATGGATTAAAGCCAGTTCAACGGCGTATTTTATTTGCAATGTATCAATCTCATTTTACTCATGATAATCCGTATCGAAAGAGTGCACGTGCTGTTGGGGATATTATGGGAAAATATCATCCTCATGGAGATTCTTCGATCTATGATGCTTTAATTCGTATGAGTCAACCATGGAAGATGCGAGAAACTTTTATCGATATTCATGGAAATAACGGAAGTATCGATGGAGATGGTCCAGCAGCAATGCGTTATACGGAGGCTAGACTTTCTAGATTTGCAGAAGTTATGCTTCAGGCTATTGATAAAAATACCGTAGAAATGACTTATAATTTTGATGATACTGAACTTGAACCAACGGTGTTACCAGCAAGTTTTCCAAATTTGCTTGTGAATGGTTCGACTGGAATTAGTGCTGGGTATGCAACAAATATTCCTCCTCATAATTTAAGTGAAGTGATTGATGCAACAATAAAACGTATTGAGAGTGAAAATTGTAAGTTAGAGACTATCATGGAACTGAAGGGGCCAGACTTTCCCACGGGTGGAGTTCTTGAGGGGAAAAACGGGTTACTTGATGCTTATAAATCTGGAAAAGGAAAAGTAGTATTAAAAGCGAAAACAGAAATTGTGAAATCGGGTAATCATGAGCAAATTATCGTTCATTCGATTCCTTACGAAGTAGTTAAAGAACAATTGATTAAGAAAATCATGGATATTAAACTTGATAAAAAGGTAGAAGGAATTAATGATGTGATTGATGAGTCCGATCATGAACATATGGCTAAAATTGTTATCGATTTAAAGAGTGGTGCGAATTCTGAATTGGTGTTAAATTATTTACTTAAAAATACAGATTTGCAAGTGAATTATAATTTTAATATGGTAGCAATTGTGAATCGACGTCCAAAATTGATTGGAATTTTAGATATTTTGGATGCGTTTATTGCTCATCAAAAAGAAGTTGTAACGAGAAGAACAAAATTTGATTTGGAACATGCCAAAAAGCGTTATCATATTTTAGAAGGTTTAATTAAAGCGATTAGCATTTTGGATGAAGTAATTCGTGTCATTCGTGCGAGTAAGAATAAAAGTGATGCCATAGATAATTTGGTAAAAGAATTTGATTTTACTTTTGAGCAAGCGAAGGCAATTGTAGAATTACAACTTTATCGTCTTACGAATACGGATATTGTGGATATCGAAGAAGAAATGAAAAAATTAGAGAAAAATATTTATTTATGGAATCAAATTTTAAGTAATGAAGAAGCATTGAAACATGTGATGAAAACGGAATTAAAATTAATAAAGAAAGAGTATGGAAATCCAAGAAGAACTGAAATTCATGATGAAGTAACTGAAATTAAGTTGGATATGAAAAGTATGATTCCAAAGGAAAATGTAATTGTTGTTGTTACCAATGAGGGGTATGTTAAACGAGTTAGTTTAAAGAGCTATGCTTCTAGTAATGATGAAGAAACAACTTTAAAACCTGGGGATTATGTGACTGGGTTGTATCAAGTAACTACTCTTGATTCTTTGGTGATTTTTACAAATTTAGGAAATTATTTGTTTGTTCCCGTTCATAAGATTCCTGAAGCGAAATGGAAAGATTTGGGAAAACATATGAATCATGTCGTAATGTTACAAACGGATGAAAAAATTGTTGCTAGTTTTATTTATCAAAAGAACCAAAAAGTAGTAACAGTAACGAAAAATGGTATGATTAAACGAACTTTAATGAGTGATTATGAAGTTACGAGAACTTCCAAAGCAATGATTGCAATGAAGTTAAAAGATGCAGATGAAGTGATCGATGTATTTTTGGAATCTATGGAAATTGTTTTGGTATCTAAGACTGGATATTATGTTAAGTTTGCTTCTAGTGATGTTCCAATCGTTGGAGTTCGAGGTAGTGGAGTTAAAGCCATGAATTTAAAAGACGATGTAATTGTAAGTGCTTTTGCTTTACAAAGTGAGGATTATTTGGATGTTGTTACCAATCAGAAAACAGCAAAACGGATTCGTACAGAAGAGCTTGTAGAAACGGGTCGTGCAAAACGCGGAAATACCTTGATGAAAAAAGTGAAGTCTGTTTCTTATGAAATTTTAAATGTTTTGCCAATGGATTCTCGGGATATTTTAGTTTTGAAGTCGGATAGTGAATTTAATTTTATAAAAAATAGTGAAATTTCTATTATGGATCTTGCAAGTACGGGTTCGAATATTTCAAAGTATCCGATTGATGCGGCTTTTAAAAAAATATTTCTCATTCAAGGAGAAGAAAATGAAGCGGAAATGAATCATTCTCAAAATATGTCAATGGAAGAATTTTTAGACGATTTTAAACTTTAATCATAAAAAATCACTTTTATACTAAGATATAATAGGTGGTTTTTTATGAACAAAAAAGATGCATTTAAGTTGTTTGCTTCGAAACATCCAGAATTGGTTTCTTATGTATCGTCTGGGGATATGTCATGGCAAAAATTTTATGAAATTTATGATATTTATGGAGAAAGTGAAGATGCTTGGAGTAGTTATTTTCATCAGAATACGGATAATACGGTTTCTTCTGTAGGTGGACTAGCGGATAAATTTAAAAATTTTGATATGAATTCGATTCAAGAACATATTAAAACAGCTCAAAAAGCTTTGAACTTAGTGGAAGAATTGACAACAAAATCAAGTGAAAATATTACTAATCTTGCAAGTAAAGGACCACAAATCCCAAGACCATTAAATAAATTTTTTGAGGATTAGCAATGCAACTAGAGATTCAACAAAAATTAAAGGATACGAAGAATATGTATCAATATTTAAAAGAAAATTCTTTTTGGATAAAAGAATTAAATCGAAGTGGAGCAAATTATAAAAGGTTTGTAGAGGCAATGAAGGACATTTATCATTTGAGAGTTACTGATAAGGTAACTGATACCATTGATAATATTGATTTGATTAGTAGTTTTTTGGATGCTTTTAAGTCATAATTTTTTAAGGAAGACGTAGTTCTTTCTTTTTATTTGCAATAAAATATATGGATTAGTTTAATAAATGTTAAAGTTTATTAGAAGAAAAATCTTTCATGTGGCAGAGG
>CAOWNX010000066.1 GCA_948552115.1 uncultured Bacilli bacterium | reverse complement strand
TTGCTTTTATTCGGATAATGACCCTTATGTTTCTTATGATGCTTTAAAAGATTTTGCTACTCGTGTTTCTACCAAAGAAATTTTAATATCCGATGCAGGACACTTTAATACAGAAAGTGGATATGTTACGTTTCCACAATTGATTGATGAATTAAGGAATTGATGTTAAACTGATTTTAGGTGAACTTATGAAGAATGTTTTTTTGAAATATCAAGAAGTGATTCGTTATTTGGTTGTAGGAGTACTTACTACTTTGGTTAGTTTAGTCATTTATTATATTCTTGTGAATACTTTGTTGAATCCAAATTCCGCTTTTGAATTGCAAATTGCAAATGTTATTTCTTGGATTTGTTCTGTTATATTTGCCTATGTTACAAATCGGAAGTATGTTTTTCAGAGCAAGCAAGTGAAAAAAACAAAAGAATTTGTTTCTTTTGTAGGTTCTCGTGTGATTACTTTATTTATGGATATGGCTATCATGTTTTTAGGAGTTACTTTGCTTCATCAAAATGATAAGATATTCAAATTGTTATCACAAGTTGTTGTGATTGTAGCAAATTATATTTTAAGTAAGTTTATTGTATTTAAGAAAAAAGAAAATTAATTTGTAATTTTCTTTTTTATGTTGGTTCTAATTGGTATTCTATGATTAAATGGTTTACAATTTGTTCATGAATTATTTTGGTATCAATGTTATCTTTTCCTGCTCCTAAGGTCCTTAAGACAGCTATTTTTCTGTTACTTGGTATTTTGATTGTATTTTCAAGACCATTTTTTGTTGTTTCTATGGAGAAGCGTTATACGTATCATCAATGATTGTAATATTCGTTTTTTTTATTTTTGTATTGATTTGCTCTTCCATTTATGGTGCGAAATTGGAGTTTTGTATGAATAATGTTTTCATAAGTAATTTGATAATGTTCGCCTACTTATATAGCAAGGACAATGTCTCTTATGAAATGAAGACCATATAGGTTGTGAGAAAAGAATGTTTTTTTTTCATAAATTTTTGTTGTAAACTCTATCCCTTTGTCTGTTTCTTTGATATCACGCGCATCTTTTAGACTGTATTTTTCTATCTTAATGGAATCTTTTTTTACATTATCTAAAATATATTTTTCTTTATTCTTTCCTCGAAATTGAATTGGAATATAAAAGGTTTGTGGAACTGATATCTCATTTGCAGTGGAATAATGTATAATTTTTTGTTCTAGGTTTCCATTTACTAAATTTTCTCCTGTAATTTCAATAATTTCTTTTAAATAGACCATTTTAGTTCCTAGTTATCTTTAAATCTTCTTGTTTTAAGTTTAACGCAAGCCCTTTTTTTCCTTCGCTTAACCAATGTTCATTTTCTTCGAATGTCTTATCAGTATTTTTTATATAAGCTGTTTGTAACACGTTCATGGCACATACTGCTTGAAAGATAAGTGGTAAATTTTTTATTTCAAACTCTTCTAAAGTATTTCTTTTATTGTATTCGTTTATTAATATATTCATATTTTTTATGGATTTGGAAGGGATATTCGTCAAACATAATCCAAACATCGCTACGGCGAGTTCAATGATTCTTGGTAAGTAGTTTAAAACTGAAAAATCGATGACCCACACATGATTGTTGATATCTAATATTAAGTTTGATTTAATGATATCTCCATGGATATAGCATTTTGGAAACTCAGAAAAATCTAATGTTTTCATTTTATTATAAACTCTTGTAATTTGTTCTTTGTTTTCTTCGTCGATTGCAGCAATTTTCTTTTCATATTCTCGAGTAAAATTCGTTATAGTCCATTCATCATAATATGCTTCTACGCCATAATTGATTTGATTTATTTTTGCCATTTCTTTTGCTATAGCAGTTAATTCTAATTCATTGAAATCTCTGTTTAAGAAAAGCATATTCGTTCCTTCAATGTAATCCATTACTATAATGTGTAATCTTTTTTTCTCTATTTCGAGTTCAAAAATACTTTTTTGATTTTTTTGCAAAATTTTTGGAATTTTTACTTGATTTGAAATTGATTTTTCTAAAATTTTAATTAGTCTTAGACGTTCTTCTCTTGGTCTTGATTTATTTAAAATCTTAACAAAATATTTTCCTGATTCTGTGGTAATTACATGGTTAAAGTCTTCATATCCAACTTCAACGTGTTTATAATCTTGTAAAGCTCCTAAGTCATAATGTTCACATATTTTTTCTGATATTAATTTTAAATCTTTTATATTTTGTATTCTTTCGTAAAAATTTACATATTCCATTTTATTTTTCTCCTTTTTTCTTCGTTAACTCTGAATCTTTTTGAATAGGGATAATTCTTGTTTTTAGTGTATTTATAAATGCACAATTATGTTCAATTTCAAATGTTTCTTCTTCTACTTTTAATTCATATTTGATAAAAATATTGGGAAGAAATTCGTATTTATCACTTTGAAAATTTCCATAGGAAGTTTCACTTTCAGTGTAACTTCCTTTTAACATATTTACAAGTAGAGTCCAGCGATCACAAGATCCAGTATCTATTTCTAATTCTTGATTCGAATTGTTCATGATTGGTTGTTCTTGCAAGTCGATTTCTATTTTTTTAATTTTATTTTTTTCATAAATGTCTTTCACAGTTTTGTCTTGAAAATATTGATTTAAGGCAACTTCAATACATTTTTCTATATTTGTATTTTTGTTTATCACGACAAGCCTAATGGGGATTTCTTTTTTATAAAAGATAATTGCTTGATGTTTATTACTTATATTGATATCGTTTCTATTTCTCGTTATTTGGCAGTTGCAATTTTTTACAATTTTATAAAAATTAAAAGGTGGTTCTTCTAATTCTAGACCATCTACAAAAGCACCATTGAAACACTCGTATTGATTTTCTTTTTGTTCCGTCCATAAATCAATTGTTTTTATTGTTCTCATAAACTATTTCATTCCTTTATATATTTTTTTGTTGATTGCAGTCCCAAGCTGGTATGCAGGATACGGCAGCTTCAAAATTTCCATCAAAGGCATAGCATTCATTTTGATCAATTACTAAGACATCTTTTTCATGAAATTTTATTGGTTCTTTATTTTTCAAAAATAAATCTCCTTGTCCGTTTAAAATATATAATAATTCTTTTCAAGCAGTGTTAGCTTGATATCCGATTTCTGGACTTCTTTTTTCAATTTTAATTATTGCAGAGTTGATATCATTATCTTTCGATGGATAATCCAGACTAGAATAACCATTGCCACTATAATTTAATGCTTGTTCTCTTTTTATTTGTTCCATTTCTTAAACCTTTCTTTTTTATTTGGAAATTACATGTTCTAATTCTTTGTATTTCTTTTGAAAACTATGATTTGCTCCTTCGATAATATGTATTTGACAATTTTGAATATTATTTTTTAGATATTTTTTTACGACTTCTATCTTTTCTGTTAAAACACATTCATCATCACTCCCAAAAATTACAGATACAGGAATGTCAATTTGATTTAAAAAGTCATTTTTTTCGGATGCAGAATATTTTAAAAAGTCATTTTTACCATTTGGTAGAAAATCATAATAAAATGTACCAGCAGAGATTTTTCCATTTGCCATAATCGAAAAATCAACGAATTCTTTTTCTTTCCCAGAATGTACTAATTTCGTTGATAAACTTTTTACTTGTTCATATTCTTCTTTGGTTAAAAACTTTTCTACTTCTTTTGGAATGTCACATGGTGCTAAGAGAATTATTTTTTTTATATTTTGGTCTTTGGTTTCGTTATAATAGTATAGAACTTTATTGCATCCATAACTGTGCCCTTCTAAAATAATTTCTTGATAGCCTTTTGCTTTTACCCAATTTATTATTCCTTGAATGTCCAAAATACAATCTTGAAATCGTTCTAGACAGCCTCCAATTACGATGAAATCATCTCCTTTTAAAAACTCGGTAATAAAGTTGGTACCTCGATTATTACATGTTAAAAAGTCAATATTTTGATTGGTATAACTTTTGGCTAATGTATCTAAAAAACGATTTTCATAAAAATTACCATTTAAGCCATGAACATGTATCACAATTTTTTTTGTTCTTTCTTTGGAGGTATAAAGTATTCCGACTTGCTCAATCCCATCTATAGAATTGATACGAATTAATTCTTGATTCATTTTTTGTCATCTCCTCTCTTTTATTGTTTCATTATATATTTCTTCTATGATTTCATCCGTTAATTTTTTTCGTTGTATTCGATTTAATTTTGTATTGTGTATGACATTGCACATTACAATGATGATTATTTTTTGATTGAAGTCAATGAGAAAAGCAGGACCTGTAAAACCACTGAATACAACGGTGTTTTCACTACAATTTTTTGGAACATCATTTAATTCTTTGATATGATTTTTATAACGTACTCCCATATTGTTATATGTTTTCAGTAGCTTTATTTTTGGATTTTGTTGAACAGCTTCTTGATACATTTGGTTGATTTCTTGTTCTTTTACTATACCTTTTAATATTTGATAATTTTCCAGATTTCTGTCCTGGTGTTGTAACATCAATTGAATTGTTTCTTTTTTCAATAATGTTTGATTTAAAAAAGTTTTTAGGAATTCTAATAATTCCTCTCCTGTTGTAAAAATTGAAGCATGTCCCGTAGTAATTCCAAATCCTTTTGCAACTCGAGCTTTGGTATCGTGGATAAGCCCTAGCTTTAATGTATCTATTATTGTGCCATTTTTATGTTCATAATTATTGGAAGCAATATTTTTCGATGTGGGGTCGGTAGTTGTTTTTGTTAAATTTAAAGAATTCAATATTTTTTCTTTTAATATTTCTTCCAAAGGCTTATTATAAATTTTTTCAAGTAAGGTAGATAGTATGATATAATGCGTATCCACATAAGTTGGAATATTGCTTTTTACTTCTGCCGAAAAAAGAATTTTATAAAATTCATTTTTTGATTTGGCGTCTCCTAAATAACCATGCGTCCATATTTCTTGGTTATGACTTAGTAAATCAAGAACACTGGTGTGCTTTAAAGATACAAAGCGAGAATCTATTTTAAAAATTGTATCATATAAATTTAGTTTTCCCTCTTCTTGTGCCTTATAAATCAAAACAGCAGTATATACCTTGGTTAAGGATGCGATATCATAGAGTGTATCTTTGTTACATTTTTTTCTTTTTGGAATACTTTCTCTGTTTCC
>CAOWNX010000065.1 GCA_948552115.1 uncultured Bacilli bacterium | reverse complement strand
TCTTAACTTAAATGTTGATCCATTAATTAAAGTAATTGTGGAAGACAATACAGTAGTTACAAATATGGCAAAAGAAACTCCACGCGCAAACGTTTTAGCAGGAACAACGAACGCATTAATTAAAAATATGTTAGTTGGAGTTAGTGATGGATATACGAAAAACCTTGAAATTGTTGGAGTTGGATATCGATTCAATGTGCAAGGAAATAAAATTTCTATCAATGCTGGATTCTCTCATCCAATGGAAAGAGTATGTCCAGAAGGAATATCTGTAACACTCGTAAATGCCAATGAAATCTCATTGAGCGGAATTGACAAACAAAAAGTATCTGAATTTGCGGCTAAACTTCGTGAAATAAGAAGTCCAGAACCTTATAAAGGAAAAGGAATTCGTTATAAAGGCGAACACATTAGACGTAAAGAAGGAAAGAAAGCTGCAAAGTAGGAGGGTAAATATGATAAAGAAAGAATCAAGTAACGATTTAAGATTAAGACGTCATAGTCGTATTAGAAAAACAATTTCTGGAACAACTGAAATGCCTAGACTTAATGTATTTCGTTCCAATTCTGCCATTTACGTACAAGTCATTGATGATACAAAAGGCGTAACGTTAGCAAGTTCTTCTAGTGTTGCCCTAAAACTTAACAATGGTGGCAATGCGGAAGGCGCAAAATTAGTAGGAAAAGATATTGCTGAAAAATGTAAAAAATTAAAAATCAAAAAAGTCGTTTTCGATAGAGGTGGGTACCTATATCATGGACGTGTAGAAGCATTAGCTGAATCTGCACGGGAAAACGGACTAGAATTTTAAGGAGGAAAGTTATGCCAAAACAATATACAGATTCAAAAAAGAAATTACTAGAAGAAAAAGTTATTTCTGTTAGCCGTGTTACAAAAGTAACCAAAGGTGGAAGACATTTCCGTTTTTCAGCAACCGTTGTCGTTGGAAATCGTCGTGGACTTGTTGGTCTTGGTAATGGAAAAGCAAACGAAGTTCAAGAAGCAATTGCCAAAGCTACGCAAGCTGCAAACAAAAATGTTGTTCGAGTATCTTTAATTGAAAACCGTACCATTCCTCATGAAGCAACAGGAAAAGTTGGACGTGCAGTAGTATTAATTAAACCTGCAAAAGTTGGTACTGGAGTCATTGCTGGTGGTGCAGCGCGTGCTGTTCTAGAACTTGCTGGAGTAAAAGATATCGTTTCTAAATCTCTTGGATCAAATACACAAGTTAACGTAGCCAAAGCTACATTAGAAGCTTTAAAATCAGTAAGAACACCTGCTAAAATTGCTGCTTTACGTGGGTTAAAAGTAGAGGAGTTATAATTATGAAATTAGAAAGTTTACCAAAATCAAAAGAACAAAAGAAAAGAAAAATTGTTGGACGTGGACCTGGTTCTGGAATGGGTAAAACATCTACTCGTGGAGAAAAAGGTCAAAAAGCCAGAAGTGGTGCAAGTATTAGTCCTTGGTTCCAAGGTGGACAATCTCCTTTATATAGAAGATTACCAAAAAGAGGATTCAACAATGCTCGTTTTGAAACAAAATATGCTACCATAAACTTAAGTGATTTAAACAAGTTCTTCCAAGATGGAGATGTAGTAACTCCTGAAATTTTAAAAGAAAGAGGAATTATAAAAAAAGAGCTTAGTGGAATTAAAGTATTAGCTGGTGGAAAGCTAGAAAAGAAATTAACTGTAAAAGCACAAAGATTTTCTAGTGCTGCAGTAACTCAAATTGAAGCTGCTGGTGGTAAAACTGAGGTGATCTAATATGTTAAAAGGGATTGCCAAGTTATTCAAAAAAGAGAATAAAGATTTAAGACATCGAATCTATTTCACATTAATTGCACTTGGAATATTCTGTTTAGGTACAAGTATTACCATATCTTGGGCGATTCCATGGGTAAATACAATGTATACAGAATTAGGATTTTTAGAAATCTTTAACTTGATGAGTGGAGGAGGTCTGAGAAGCTTTTCAATCTTTGCTCTCGGTGTAAGCCCTTACATAACGGCCTCTATTATTACCCAATTATTACAAATGGATATTATCCCTTACTTCAAAGAATTGAAAGAACAAGGATATGTAGGAAGACAAAAAATCAATCGTATTACAAGATATTTAGGTATTATCTTAGCATTTATTCAAAGTTATGCAATTACCGTATTTTACTTAAATATTTCCGATGCCACAACGATATTAAAAATATCACTCGTTATGACTGCAGGAACTTCATTCTTATTATGGCTTGGAGATCAAATGACAAACAAAGGAATTGGAAATGGCCAAAGCTTACTCATTATGGCGGGTATTTTATTAAGTCTACCAAGTATCTTTACAAGTGCTTACACTGCATTTATTAATGGATCATTTGCTCTTCCACTTGGAATATCATTATTTGTATTATTCATTATAGTTTACATTTTAGTAATTGTAGGAATTATATGGATCACACTTGCTGAAAGAAGAATTCCTATTCAATACTCCAATCGTACATCTAGTGCGTATGGAAAAAATCAAAGCTACTTACCTATCAAAATTAATTCTGCAGGTGTAATACCAGTCATATTTGCATCAATGTTTTTAACAATACCATCGGTAATCGCATCATTAATCAAAAGCGAAGCAGCGATTAATTTCATTAATAAATATATTTTATATACGACTCCAACTGGTTTTGTATTATATATTTTACTGATTTTCTTCTTTGGATATTTTTATACATTCATGGTAATGAATCCAGAAGATATGAGTAAAGACTTAAATCAACGTGGAGCATACATTCCTGGCGTAAGACCTGGATCTGAAACAACAAAATATATTAGTAAATCGATTGGTCGACTCACTGCAGTAGGTTCACTATTCCTTTGTATATTAGCAGGAATGCCAGTTTTAATGTCAACGCTTACCAAATTACCAAGTTCTGTTTCCATTGGTGGAACCGGAATCCTAATTGTTGTAGGAGTTGCAATAGAAACATATAAGCAAATTGAAAGTGGACTTGTTAGCAGAAGTTATCAAAAGAGAAGGGCGAGAAAGTGAAGAATATCATCTTCCTTGCTCCCCCTGCCGCTGGCAAGGGAACGATAAGTAATTTTTTAAAAGAAACCTATGGTTATCAACACATTTCTTCTGGAAAAATATTTCGTGAAAGAATCAAACAAAATGAAAATCAAGAGGGAGAATTAAATGAAATAATCAAAAGTGGAAAGCTTGTTAATGATGAATTATTATTTCGTTGCATCAAAGAAAAATTACAAATCATTTCCAAAGAGAAATATTTTATTTTAGATGGTGTCCCAAGAACCTTGCAACAAGCAAAGTTTCTTGATATAATACTTCGAGATTTGGGTTTTTTAGATTATATTGTAATCAACATAAAAGTAAAAAAAGAGATATTACATCTACGTTTTACAGGAAGAAGAATATGTCCAAACTGCCAAAAAACTTACAATATATTTTTTGAAAAATTTAAACCGCACAAGAAATTAACTTGTGATGATTGTGGATTGCTACTCAAAGAAAGGGTAGACGATACCGAAGAGTCTTTTCGTGTACGCTATGAAACATTTGTAAAAAACAATGAAGAAATAGTAAAATATTATAAAGAAAAAAATTGTCTTTATGAATTAGACTATAACGATGATGACCAAGCTACATTAAAAGAAATACAAAGAATTGTGGGTGCTTTTGTTGATAAATAGAAAAAGTGAACGAGAAATTGATTTAATGAAAAAGGCGGGACACTTAAATTACTTAGCACACGAAGAAATAAAAAAACATATACATGCTGGTGTAACGACAAAACAACTAGATAAAATTGCTCATGATTTTATTGTGAAAAATGGAGGAATTCCATCTTGTTTAGGATTCGAAGGATTTCCAGCTAGCATTTGTACTTCAATCAATGATGAAGTGGTACATGGAATACCTTGTAATCGGAAATTGAAAAATGGAGATATCATATCAGTTGATTTTACAGTCAGATTAAATGGATATGAATCTGATGCTGCACGAACCTACATAGTTGGAAATGTAAGCAAAGAAATTGAAGATTTAGTAAAAAATACCGAATTAGCTCTATATGAAGGAATAAAGCTAGTGAAACCAGGAGCAAGAGTAGGAGATATTTCAAATGCAATTGAAACATTTGCTCATAATCATGGTTTATCCGTTGTAGAAGAATTAGTAGGGCATGGAATTGGAACGAATATGCACGAAGATCCAGACATTCCAAATTTCGGAGAAAAAAATAGTGGACCAATTCTAAAAGAAGGAATGGTACTCGCAATTGAACCTATGCTAAATCTTGGAAGCAAAGAAGTTTGTATGTTAGATGATGATTGGACAATCGCAACTCTTGATGAAAGTCCATCCTCACATTTTGAGCATACCGTTGCAGTAACCAAAGACGGATATGTAATATTGACAGGAGACTAATTATGGCGAAAAAAAATAATTATAAAAAAAATACGCAAGATTTAAACAAATCAAACGCATCCAATGCAAGAGAAGATAAATTGGAAGTAGAAGGAAAAGTAGTAGATGTACTAAAAGGCGGAGACTACATCGTAGAACTTCCAAATGGTCATACTGTAGAAGCCTACGTTTCTGGTAAAATGCGAGTAAATATGATTCGTATCTTACCAGGTGATACAGTAACAATAGAACTTTCGCCTTATGACTTAACACGTGGGCGTATAACATGGAACAAAAGATAATGGAGGTAAATTTATGAAAAAAAGACCATCAGTAAAACCAATTTGTAAAAAATGCAAAACAATAAGAAGAAAAGGAAAAGTTATGGTTATTTGTGAAAATCCAAAACACAAACAAACCCAAGGAAAATAGGAGGATTTTATGGCAAGAATTAAAAATATTGAATTACCAAACGAAAAACATACTTGCATTGGCCTAACCGCAATTTATGGAATTGGAAGAAGCCTTGCAAATACAATTTGTGACGATGCAAAAGTGGATCGTACCAAAAAAATCAAAGATTTAACCGAAGACGAAATTTCAGCACTAAGACGTGAAATTGAAAAATATGACGTAGAAGGAGATCTTCGTCGTGAAAAACAAATGAGCATAAAAAATAAAATGGAAATTAACTGTTATCAAGGAGTTAGACATAAAAAAGGACTTCCTGTTAGAGGACAAAGAACTAGTAGAAACGCTCGTACCAGAAAAGGTAGAGGTAAAGTAGTTGCTAACAAGAAGCAACCAGGTAAGTAGGAGGATAAGTTATGGCATATAATAGAAGAAAAAGAAAAGTTAAAAAGAATATTCCAGAAGCAGTTGCACATATTCATTCAACCTATAATAATACAATTGTTACGATTTCAGA
>CAOWNX010000064.1 GCA_948552115.1 uncultured Bacilli bacterium | reverse complement strand
CCTTGCAATTTTCCAGAAGGAGCTGTAGATCCATCTCTTTGTTATATTTTGCGTTATGAGAATGAAGAGGATGAGGAACCAGAAAGAATCTATGTAGATGGAGGTTCTGGAGTTGGTGTCAGTATTTATGGTGCTCATTATCTTTCTTCTGAAAAAGGAGAAAGCTATCAAAGTATTTTGAAAATGTTTTATCCAAATGGTGATTGGATACTTATGAGTACAGATGAATCTTTACGAGATAAAGATTTTTCTGCTAATTGTATTGGAGGAGTTATTCCTTATACTTATACACCGCTTAGTAAGAATGAATTTGTTCGTTTGGTTACAGAGTTTTTAACTCCAATTAAAGATAAAACTTATTATAATAATTATTTTATTGAATATGCAGAAGATATTTATGATATGGGATTAGAAAAAGGAATTAATCCAGAATTAATCTACATTTTTGCACGAAAAGAAGTAGGTTTTACGCAAGAAACTTCAGATACTGCTCGATTTAATTATTGGGGTCTTGGTCACGGAAATAATTCTGGTTCTGGTTTTTCTAATAATTCATTTATGGAAGGTGTTGAAAAGCAATTTAATTATTTTGCAAAGTTTGATTCTTTAGAAAGTGTTGTTCCAGTTTATTCTTCTTTGGGAAATATTCTTTATAATTTTGATAATCGAAAAGAAATGGGACTTGGCGGTTGTTATTATATGAGATATATTTATGGTAATAATTATAGCCGTTGTTCTTCTTCTTATCATTGTGAAGCTTATTTTGATAGTAAAGGCAATGTTATAGGGCATAGCTCTAGTTGTGTTAATACGACAGAAGAGGAAAAAGAAGCTTACATTAAGTGGCAAGCAGAAAAATTGATAAGCCATCGAGAAGTTATTTTTCATTTAGGAAAAGAAATGTGTTATGGTACTGATTTAAAAACTGAAGCAAATTTGAATGTTCCAACTCAGCAACTAAAGTATTCTTTACGTCAATTTTTGGAATCAAATCATTCTTCAATAACTTCTTTAAATGAAATGATTAAGAATAAAGTTTTAGAGGTAGGGGTTGGTACTCGTTCTTCGGTTGCTGTTGCAGCAACTACATTGATTAATTATATGGCTCAATACAATCTTCGAATTCCTTATACTTTTGGTGGAGGACATGGTGGCTATTCTTTTAATGGCTACAATAAATCCATTTCTAGTTATTTTGGAGTAGATCCAGATTGGGGAACTCCGATAACTGGTGCAGGTAAATATACACATTATGGACCTGATTGTTCTAGTTTTGTCAATTGGGCTATGAAAAATGGTGGTATGAAGCATCAAGGTGTTTGGACCTATTCTTCTCAAGATTATAAAAATATTGGTACAGTTCATGCTATGAATGGTTCTTATATTGGTCAAGTTGGAGATGTTGTTTTCTCCTCTGGTCATATTCGACTCATTGTTGGTGTCAATATTCAAGAACAATATTATATTACAGCGGAATCTCAAACTAATTCAGCGCCTTATGCTCCAGAGTTTAAAGGTATTAGTTATCAACAAATGAGCTTTTCTGATTCAAATTATAGAATTGTAGATTTGACTAGATTTTATGACAATGCATCAAATCGATATACGAATATTGAATATAATACTGCTTTTAATGGAAGTAGTACGAAATAAAGGAGAATCAATATGAAAAAAATTGTATTGCTTTGTTTGTTTTGTGTTTTTTTATCTGGATGTAGTGCAGAATATTATTTGATTATTGATGATCAGGAACAACATATTTATGATGAAAGTGGAATTATTTCTAGTTTTGATATTGATTCTATTTCTTCAGCTTATCAAAGTGAATGGCCAACCAATGCTTATATAACAGATGAGTATTTTAGTGAATCTCCAGAAAGAATTCCAGGAGTTTCTTATTATGAAGTTCAAAGTTATTATGATCAACAATATCACATAAAATATTCTTATTCTTTTCCAAGTGATCGTTTTTCTTTTTCATCTGGAGTAAGAAGTGCTTTTCCTAATTTTACTAAGAATTATAATCCTAATACGAATATTACTACTTTGGATACAGGTGTTTTTGAAGCGAATAAATTTTCCAATTTAGAACAGTTGGTTATTCATGTAAAAGTTCTGAATCAAGTGATTGATCATAATGCTACTAGTATTGATGGGAATGTTTATACTTGGATTTTAAATTCTAATAATTTTTCCACATTGCGATTATTGTTACGATATGAAGGTGGTGGAACACCCATTACTGTTGAGGAAGAAGAAATGTCTCAAGAAGATTTCTTTTTTCCTGTCTTGATTGTATTATTTTTCTTTCTAATTTTTTTAGTTTTAGTTTTTGTTTATAATTACAAACAAAGGAATCATTCATAAACATTAAGAATTTGGTATTCTTTTTTTGAAATGCTTGTAGTATAATAAAACAAGAACAGGAGCGAATTATCTATGAAGTTTCGAGTTGCCCCAAAAGATTTTGCAATTTTTATCGTATTTTGTATTTTTTTGCTTTATTTATGTGCGATTGCTGTTCTTAATTTTTCATCTTTTGCAGAAGATGGCTCATTCTTTGGTTTGAATCCATTTCCTGCTTTTTTTGGTGATAAGTTAATTCTTACTTTGGGAATGTTTTTTATTGCTTTGATTATTATTTTTTCTTCCGTTTCTTCTTATATTTTTGATAAAGATAAGAGTGGAAAACATTTTTTGAACTTTAATGAAAAGGAAGAAAAAGGATATTCTAGATGGGCTAAGGAAAAAGAGTTAAAAGAAGATAAAGGTGTCGCTCATGTGAAAGCACTAGATAGTCATGTTGAAGCTGCTGGAATTCCTCTCATTAATAACGGTACAGATATTTGGGTGGATAATGGAGAATATCATAACTTAGTCATTGGGTCTACTGGTTCTGGTAAAACGGAAACGGTTGTTAAGCCAATGGTTAATTTGCTTGCTAAAAAAGGCGAGAGTATGATTATAACAGACCCTAAGGGAGAGCTTTATAAGTATTGTGCTAGTTATTTAAAAGATCAAGGATATAATATTATCGTTTTGAATTTTCGTGATCCACAAAATGGTAATGCGTGGAATCCTCTTACCCTTCCTTATCGTTATTATAAATCTGGAGATGTGGATAAGGCGACGGAGTTATTGGATGACGTTGCATTAAATATTTTAGGGGATGAAAAGAGTAAAGATCCATTCTGGGAAAAGAGTGCAGCCGATTATTTTTCGGGATTATCTCTTGGACTTTTCTTGGATGCGAAAGAGGAAGAAGTAAATTTAAATTCAATTAACTTTATGAGTACCATTGGAGAAGAGCGATTTGCAACGAGTACTTATATTAAAGAATATTTTAGTTTAAAGGGAGAATCTTCTAGTCCTTATATTTTTGCATCTAATACAATTAATGCTCCAAAGGATACACAAGGTGGTATTACTTCGACATTCCGTCAGAAAATTCGTTTGTTTTCTTCTCGTGAGAAATTATCCGAAATGTTAGCTTATAGTGATTTTGATATGCGGACAATTGGAACGCAAAAGACTGCAATATTTATGATTATTCATGATGAGAAGACAACGTATCATAGTTTACTTACGATTTTTATCAAACAATGTTATGAAACTTTAATTGATGTTGCAAAGGAAAGTGGTGGAAAATTACCATTCCGTACAAATTTTATTTTGGATGAATTTGCAAACATGCCAGCTTTGAAAGATGTGGATTCAATGGTATCTGCAGCTCGAAGTCGTGATATTCGTTTTACTTTTATTATTCAAAATTTTTCTCAATTAAATGATGTATATGGGAAAGAAGTTGCAGAAGTTATTAAGGGTAACTGTGGTAATTTAGTTTATTTGATTAGTACTGAAATGGCAGCTTTAGAAGAAATTAGTAAAATGTGTGGAGAGGTAAAAAGTAAGGAAAAAGAAAAGACTGCCAGTACTCCGCTTGTTACTGTTTCAGATTTACAGAAAATGCGTTTGTTTGAAGTTATTATTATTCGTTTGCGTATGAATCCTTTTAAAACGAAATTAGAACCTGATTTTAAAATGGATTGGGGAATTACACGAAAAATGGCAGAACTTCCAATACGTGAAAAGAAAGAAATTGCTTTATTTGATTTGAAGAAATTTGTTTCAGAGGAAAAACGGAAAAATATGGCAAAAGAATTAGAAAATCAATCAAGTTCTCCAATGAATTCTTCCTTTAATCCTTTTATGCCAAATACGAATCCTTTTGGAACTCCGAATCCATTTGCTGGACCAACCAATCCTTTTTCAAGTCCTTTGACACCAAGTAATAACAATAATAATCTTTCAAATATGGCAAATCCTTTTTCACAACCGAATATGAATGCAAATCCTTTTCCTTCATCACCCAATCCATTTTCTGGACCTGGAAATTTAACGGATGAAGAAATTGATAAAATGATTGCTGATATTGATAAAAAGTTAAAGGAACTTGATCAAGAAGAGGAACGGTTAAAAACAAAAGAGCTTGCAAATTCTATTCCAAAAGTGGAACCAGAAGTAACAGAGCCAGAAATTCCAAAGAAGAAAGAAGAAATGAAAAATGCATTTTCTTTTATCAATGAAGAAGAATTAGAATCAGCTAAACCAATTACAAAAGTTGAAAAGAAAAAGGAAATCAAAGAATTACCTAAAAAAGAAGATAAGAAATCTTTGGATGAAGTTGAAGAAGTATCAGAAAAACCTAAGATTAATATTGATGCTGATAGTATCATTATGAATGATAATGTTATTACAGATGATGAGTTTTTTGATGATTTTTTTGGGGATGACTAAGTAAGTTGTCCTTTTTGTTTGCAAAACTTTTCAAGATTATTTATTATTTATTGTGCGTTTGTCCTTTTTCTTTTGTTTTTTGTATCATAAAATATGTTGGTGATATGTAATGAAACGTATTTCTATTCATAATTATCATGAAAGTATGGGAACATTGATTGATTTAAGTGATGTAGAAACTTATGAGAAGCGAAAAAGACCAGGAAGTATTAATTTAACTTATGATAAATTGATGTTACATTATTCTGAATATTTAAAAAAAGGTGTTCCTTATTATATTCTTTGTACAAAAGGAATTCATAGTAAAAGAGCAGTGGCAATTTTAGAATATTATGGTTATGATGTAACTCAAGTTTATTTTTAAAGAACCGAAGGGTTCTTTTTTTCTTTAAAAGTTTATTGATTAAGAGATTTAATTTTTCTTCACTACTATTATTTAAGTTTTAAACTGTTAAAAAATTTTATTTTTAACTTTAACATATTTTTGGTTAAAATATTATTTTTTGTCAAAAAAATATATAAATAATAAGTAAAAGAAACACATAATAGATCAAA
>CAOWNX010000063.1 GCA_948552115.1 uncultured Bacilli bacterium | reverse complement strand
TAAAGCAAGAAAAAAATGCTGATTATATTACCTATGATGATAAAGATGTTTATCTTTCCTATGTGGTTGGATATGATGAGTTAGAAAATCAGTTGCAGGTTAATCCTATTTCAGAAACAATTCCTAGTTATAATAATGAAGTGAATCGTGAAGTGATTGCATGCGAAGAAATTTCAGGAATGTATTATAATCCAGAAGGTAAAGTAGTAGATCGTAATACTTTTGTAAATGAGTGTCATGTGGTTGAGAATCCTCAAACTGGTCCTGGGTTTCCTCTTTTAGTGTTTGCAACTGGTGTTATTTTTGCAGGGTTTTTGATTATTGTATTTACTAGAAACTTGATTTATAAATTATAAGTTATTTTAGAATCCGAAATTTTTATATAATTTTCGTTTTATAACACTAAAACGGCTTAATTTGTTTGAAAAAAAAAATTAGAGATGGTATAATTTAAGGAACTTGGAGGTTTGGGAGTATGGAGCCAAATGAATTATTAATTTCAAAAGAAAAAAATATATCTTTTCGGTATTTATATTTTGTGATCAAACGTACTTTTGATGTTTTTGTAAGTTTGATTGGAATAATTTTTTTGCTTCCTCTTGTTTGTTTTGTAAAAATATTTTATGTTTTTAGTGGTGATTTTAGCTCTATTTTTTTTAAACAAAAGCGTTTAGGAAAAAATGGGCATTTTATTTATATTTATAAATTTAGAACTATGGTTCCTAATGCAGAAGAAGTTTTAGCTAAATGGCTCTTAGATAATGAAGATATTCGAGAAGAATATTATCGTACTAGAAAAATTGATAATGATCCAAGAATTACAAAGATTGGAAAAATTTTACGTGCGACATCTTTAGATGAATTTCCTCAATTTATAAATATTTTTAAAGGGGATATGTCATTAATTGGTCCTAGACCTATAGTTCCAGATGAAATTGAAAATTATGAAGGTGAGAAAGCTGATTTATTTTTAAGTGTTCGTCCTGGATTAACGGGATATTGGGCAGTGAATGGTAGAAGTAATACTACCTATGAAGAACGTGTAGAGTTAGAATTATATTATGTAAAAAATTGTTCAATTATATTGGATATTAAGATTATTGTTTTTACTTTTTTAACCGTTCTTAAAAGAGATGGAGCAAAATAATTCATAGGTGTTAGGTGATAGTTTGAAATCAATTTATGTTAAGAAGAAATATAAAGATGAAATATATTTGACTTTACAAAGTTTTCTTCGTTTGAATCTTTCAAAATATTTGGAACAAAGTAGATCTTGGAGTGTTGGATATCAAGTTTTTGGACCTTTTTTGGTTGGCTTTTGTCAGTGGTTGCATCAGAATGTTCTATCACAAAAAAGAAAGAAAATCTTTTTTCTCTCACGAGAAGGGTATATTTTCCAAAAAAGTTTTCAAATGATGTATTCAGATATTGAAACGAGTTATTTGTATGTTTCTAGAAAGAGTCTTGCGCTTCCTTCCATGTACCAAGATTCTAGTGTGGATTCTATTTTGAATTCTTTGGTATTATCTCCGTCTTTTACTATAAAAGATTTATTAAAAAGTTTAGGTTTTTCTTTTGAACAAATGAGGCCAATTGCTGAGTCTTGTAATATTACAGAGGATATGTTATTTTATCGGAAAGATTTTAAAACAGACAATCGTATTCAAATGTTTATTAAAAAAATTCATTCTGATATTTTATTAAATATTCAGGAACAATATAATAATTTTACAACTTATTTGAATCAAGAAAATTTTTCTTCTAATGTTGCGATTGTAGATATTGGTTGGCATAATTCTATTCAAAATTATTTTAACAGTATTGTGAATCATAAAAATGTTGATATACAAGGTTATTATGTTGGTGTTTATAAGGATGCAATTCGATTTGAGAAAGAACATGCAGCTAATGGATTTTTGTATGAATATGATAAAAATTCTGATATTCAATATAAGACTTTTGCTTTTGTATCTTTATTTGAGTCTATGTTTTTATCTCATGAAGGAACAACGTTATCTTATATAGAAAAGAATGGACGAGTTGAACCACTCACTGCTTCTTATGAATATGATGAGCATGGTGAGATGTTTCAAGTTATCTCTGATTTTCAATTAGGTGCTTTAGCTTTTATAAAAGATTTTTTGGCTGATAATCAAATGAAAAACATTATTTTTTCGCCAGAAGTTTCTCAAGCAAATTTGTTTGAATTTGGTTTAAATCCATTTTTAGAGGATATAGAAATATTTGGTAACATTCATTTTGAAAATTTTACTTATAATCAAATGATTAATTATAATCATAGTTGTATTTATTATCTCTTTCATTTAAAAACTTTAAAAAATGATTTTTATAAGTCTGGATGGCGGATTTTGTTTTTGAAAAAATTGATTTTTTTTCCTTTTCCACATTTTTCTTTTTTTCGGTTGTTGTGTAAATTGTTTTTGTAAAGGAGTAATTTATGAAGAAAAAAATTAAGTATTTAGTAGAAAATATTTGTTCATTTTTTTACATCACAAACGAGAAAAAATTGTTGAAGATAATCGATTCTTATGAATATGTTTCCTTTGATATTTTTGATACTTTGGTTCGACGAGATGTGAAAGTTCCAGAAGATGTTTTTCAAATAGTTGAAGATTATTATAATAAGAAATATCCTGAGGATTGTATTAAACGTTTTAAAGAAGTGCGGCAAGAGTCTTATTATAGAGCAAAATCTTGTTCTTCTTTTGAAGAAGTGTCACTAGAAGAAATTTATGAAAGTATGATAGAATATACGATAGAGCAAAGGAAAGTATTAATGAATATAGAAATCATTGTAGAAAAGGATTTGATACATGTATGTGAAAGTATGTTATCTATTTATCAGGAGTGTGTTAGAAAAGGGAAAAAAATATTTATTACCTCTGATATGTATTTGCCAGCTTATTTTATTGAAAATATTTTGCAGGATGCAGGATATGGTTCTTATGATAAATTATATCTTTCTTGTACTGAGCGTGTTACAAAAAAAAGTGGTCATTTGTTTCAGAAACTTTTAGAAGATAATCAAGTTTCTCAAAAAAATATTGTTCATATTGGTGATTCATTTTTTCATGATTATCTTGGAGCTTCTAAGGTTGGCGTAAAAGCATTATTAATAAAAAAATAGCGTGTTATAATTGATTGGGATGAGGTGTTTTAGTTTGGAATATACGATTGATGATATACATAAAGCAGATTTAAAAATAATGAATGAATTTGTTCGAATTTGTGAAAAGTATCATTTTGAATATTATATTATAGGTGGGACGTTTTTAGGGGCAATTCGTCATAAGGGATTTATTCCGTGGGATGATGATATGGATATTGCTCTTCCAAGGAAGTATTTTAATGAATTTTTAAAAGTAGCAAATAAGGAGTTGCCTCAAAATATGGAACTATTAACGTTTCAAAATGATACAAATCTTCGTTATTATTTGCCTAAAATTGTTGACAAAAATGTTCAAATTGTAGAAAAAAGAAATGAAGATAAGGGGGTTACAATTCAAGTATTTATTGATATTTTTCCTATTGATGGAACACCGAATAATAAAATTTTACGAAAGATTTATTATTTTAAAATTTTGTATTATAGGATGTTAATTGCTTGGTATTATATTGATGAAATAGATAAGAATAAGAAGCGAAAATTTCATGAAAAACTGTTGATTTCTATTGGAAAAAAGTTGCCTACGAAGAGATTCATCTCTATTAAAAAAGTATTTTATAAGTTGGATCGTTTACTTCAAAGAAATTCTTATGAGTCTAGTAATTTTGTAGGGACGATAATGGGAGCTTATAAAACACGAGAGATTGTTCCAAAAGAATATTTTGGGAAACCAGTACCTTATTCTTTTGAGGACACTTTGCTTACAGGGCCTTCTATGTATCATGAGTATTTAACTCATATGTATGGAGATTATATGAAACC
Source organism: uncultured Bacilli bacterium (assembly GCA_948552115.1). GTDB lineage: Bacteria > Bacillota_I > Bacilli_A > RF39 > UBA660 > MGBC162267. The sequence continues at coordinate 1,423 of CAOWNX010000063.1, read as the reverse complement.
TCCTAAAAATAAATTTGCAAATCAACATTTAGTATTTCAGGATAATGAATTTGAGAAAGAAGAGGAATAGAAAATGAAAAGAATTTTAACTTATGGAACTTTTGATTTGTTGCATTTTGGACATATTGAAATTTTAAGAAGAGCTAAAGAATTAGGAGATTATTTGATTGTGGCGTTGTCTACCGATGAATTTAATGCTACAAAAGGAAAGAAAGCTTATCACAATTATGAAACTAGAAAGAAAATGCTCGAAGCCATTCGTTATGTTGATTTGGTAATTCCTGAGGAGAACTGGGAACAAAAAATTAACGATGTGAAAGAATATAAAGCAGATGTTGTAGTTATGGGAAGTGACTGGGCCGATTCCGATCGTTTTGATTATTTAAAAGAATATTGTAATTTGATTTTTTTACCACGGACAGAAGGAATTTCTACTTCTAAAATAAAAGAAGATTTAAAGCTTCAAAATCCTGTGAATGGTGTGGATCAGATTCCAAATCCTGATAGTGAAAACTGATTGGATTTTAGAAAAGAAGGTTTTTTATGAAGGTATTGGCAATCATTGTAACTTATAATCGAAAAGATTTACTTTTGGAATGTATTCAATCTTTGAATAATCAAAAAAAGGTTCAACCAGATATTTTAGTTATTGACAATAATAGTAATGATGGAACGGAAATGATGGTAAAGAAAGAATTTCCAGATATTTATTATGAAAATACTCATGCTAATTTAGGTGGAGCAGGTGGTTTTCATTACGGAATGAAGAAATCTTTTGATTTAAAGCAATCCTATGATTATTTGTGGATTATGGATGATGATACGATTCCAAACAGTAATGTTTTAGAAGAATTGCTTAAAGTTGCTAAAAAATATCCAGATTTTGGTTTTTTGAATCCTAAGATTGTTTGGAAAGATGGAACATTATGTTTTATGAATCGTCAAGGGGATGAACAAGGCAATTTGATTACAGAACAAACGAATCATATGACAAAGCTTAGTCGATGTACTTTTGTTTCTTGTTTTTTAAATGTAAAAGCAGTTTTAGATGTTGGACTTCCTATCAAAGAATTTTTTATATGGGCTGATGATACAGAATATACTTTGCGTATTTCACGTAAATATTCTTGTTATTATGTTAGTACTTGTGAAGTGTTGCATAAAATGAATTATAATTTAGCAACTAAAATTGAAAATGATGTGGAAGAACGTATAGAGCGGTATTTTTATTTGTATCGAAATCGCTTTTATATTGCCAAACATAATGGAATTGGGAAAGTAATTCGTTATCACTTTTCCGTTTTGAAGACAATTGTTGTGATTTTATTTAAGGCAAAGAATTTTCGATTTCGAAGAATAAAAAGTGTTTTAAAAGGGTATTTCGCTGGACTTTTTTTTTCATCCAACAGTGGAATATGTGCAT
>CAOWNX010000062.1:267-5417 GCA_948552115.1 uncultured Bacilli bacterium | reverse complement strand
TCATAATGGGACTTGATAAGTTACTTAAAGAATTTAAAGATTCTTTCTTATTATTAGTATTGATATGTATTTTTTCGGTTTGATTTAAATCTTTTAATAAGTTTTGAATTCCCTCTTGAATGACAGGCTCGAAACATCCCCATCCCCTTTTTTCACTGGTAGGATCTCCTGCATAATAGTGAGCAGGATTAGGACCATAGCGTTTGCCATTTTTTTCGTACACTTCTTTTTGAGGTAGATAATTTGTAATCCACTCTTCTAATGTGATATCTATTCCATAATAATTTAGAAGCATTACAATCGTTGCTGCTTCACAACCATTGGGATATTTGGGATATTGATTTACTAAATTGACATCAAGTTTCCAATATATTGGTAGTTTTTTTGTACTTGGATGTTCGATTTCTTGTAGGTTTTGGTTTATTCTTAATGTTTCTGCTACTTGCCTTGAAAAATAATCATTGGTCATAGGTGGTATAAGAGCATGTGTCAATTTGTTTTCTTCCCTTTTATGAATCTTGTACCATATATAATTACTTCCAATTAGTGCTAGAAATAAGACAACAATTAGTGTTATTTTACCAATCTTCTTCTTTGTTATAAGTTTTATATTTACTCCTCCTTTTGCGTTTTTATTATACTATTTTTTTTCTAAAAAGCAGATATTATAGTTCGTTTTTTTTCGATATTTTTTTACAATATCTTTTTTACTTTTTTGGTTGTATAATTTTGTGGTTCTATCATATGATTTATTTGACAATCGTAGTATTTTATGATAAATTATTTTTGCTGTTTTAGGCAGCGTGGATAATGAAATGTAATGTGTTTTTTAAATTAGATTATTAGTATAAAATGGCTGCCATTTTAGAACATTTCAAAAAGACTCCCTACTTTTTCGTTATTTCACATTTACTAAAATTTTAATAGAAAGGAGTAGTTATGGCAAGATATACTGGACCAGCTTATAAAAAATCAAGAAGACTTGGGTTTTCTACTTTAGAAAATGGAAAAGAGCTTGCAAAACGTCCTTATGCTCCAGGTGCACATGGAACAGACCGTAGAAAGAAAGTAAGTGAATATGGTGTTCAATTACAAGAAAAACAAAAGGTTCGTTTTATGTATGGACTTAATGAAAAGCAATTCCGTCGCGTATTTGAACGTGCTAGTCACATGAAAGGTATTGCTGGTGAAAATTTACTTTTCTTACTTGAAAGTAGACTTGATAATTTAGTTTATCGTATGGGTCTTTCTACAACTCGTCGTGGAGCAAGACAACTTGTTAATCATGGACATATTATGGTAAATGATAAAAAGGTTAATATTCCTTCTTTTCAAGTAAAACCTGGTGATGTGATTTCTGTAAAAGAAAATTCTATGAATCATCCTGCTATTTTAGCAAGTTTGGAAAGCAATGTTACTCGTCCACAATTTGTAGAATTTGATGCGAAGAAATTAACTGGTACTTATAAAAGACTTCCAGATCGTTCTGAATTAAATCAAGAAATTAATGAAAGTTTGATTGTTGAATTCTATAATCGTTAAAAAAGCAATTCGTTGCTTTTTTTTTGGCACTTTGTTATAATTTTTTAAGATAAGGGTGAAATTATGAACAAGGTAAAAGATTTTTTACGGGATAAAAAAGGAAAGCAAATGATGATTTTGTTGGGGATATTTTTGATTCTTATTATTGTTGTAGTTATTATTATTTTCATGATTGGAAAAAAGGTTACTTATTCGGAGCTCGAAAATAAACTTTATTTTGCTACTCAACAGTTTTTAAAAGAAAATCCTACCTTGGCACCAAATATGGAAAATACAGTTGTGACATTTACTGCTGAGGAACTTGTTAATCGAAAATATATCAAACCTTTAAATAAACTTATCTCCGATCAATGTAGTGCTGAAATTACTGTCAAATATGTGAATGACACGATGCAAATTAAGCCCTTTTTAAGTTGTGATAAGTATGAGTCACAAACATTCTTTGATAAAATATTGAGTGATAATCCTGTGGTTACGAGTTCGAGTGGTTTGTATGATTTGAATGAAAGTTTGGTATTTCGTGGAGATCGTGTAAATAATTTTGTCCGTTTTCATGATGTGATATGGAGAATTGTAAAGATGGATCCAGTTACCAATCAAGTTGTTTTAATTTTAGATAATGTCAAAGAAACTTCTAATGATATTTGGGATAATCGGTATAATACGGTCGAAGATAGTCGTCATGGAATTAATGATTTTTCTGTTAGTGTGATTCGTTATACATTGGATGAAATTTTTCATTCTAAATTTGAAAATGCAAAGTCAAGAATGGTTTCGTTTCATCCATGTATCGGAAAACGAAGCGCTGAAGAAAGTAATAATGATGGAAGTATCGAATGTTCTTATCAGTTGGAAGATGAAGTGTTTGTTTCTTTACTTCCTGTAAATGATTATATTAATGTGAGTACAGATTATCAGTGTAATACTGTAAATGATAGAGCTTGTTCTAATTATAATTATTTGGTAGCAAAGAGTGGAAAATGGTGGACGATAACTGCAGATGGTTCTAAAGGAACAAAAGTTTATGGAATTAATTACAATGGGGAAATTAATTCAGATTATGCAGATGTGAAACGTTTTCTTCGCTATACTATTATAGTAGATGGTACGAATATATATCAACAAGGAAATGGGACACTAGAAAATCCTTATATGATGAAATAAAAAAAGAAAAACTCTAACTTTTCTTTTTTTGTTTCTTTATTCAAATTTTAGATATTTCAATACTATTTTTTTGATTGCAACATAATTATATAAACAATAAAAGTACACTAATTATGTTTCTTTAAACCACGTTTCTGTAATGGTAATATTACTACTATTTGGTGGAGGATCTGGAAAGTCTAATCTTGCTATCACAGGTACAGCAAAAGAGGAACCAAAAGCTAGAGCCATTCCTGGACGTAGCGTTTTAATTTTATCAAAATCCCTCGTTGTGATATTTGCAGAAATGGAGGAAATGATTTTTAAATCTTCTGGATGAAATAATCGGAAAGATATAAAATTTGAACATTGAGATAGCGCTGTTGCAGATAACTCACTCGGTCTTTGTGTGATAAATCCCATGATTACTCCATATTTTCTCCCCTCTTTCGTAATACGGTCGAATATGTTATAACCAATTACTTCGGTATCAGAATCGTTATTTACATAGCGGTGTGCTTCTTCTAAAATGATATGAATTGGAAAGGAGCCACGTGGAGATAAGTCGGTTGTATATTGAAAGAAGAGTCTCGAATAAATTTTAGTTAGTACTTTGGCAAAACGCTCATCAATATAGTTAAAATTCATATTTACAATTTGTACTGGTTCCATCATGGGTGTTTGAAACATTGATTTAATATAAATTTCTTTGCTTATTGGATTTGGGATTTCAAAGAAATGTTTTAACTCACTATTAATGATTGCATGTAATCTTACTTTTAAGTTATTTGCTTTTTCATACATGGTTTGGCTATTGAATGTTCCTTCACTTAATAAAGCAAATTCTAATGCATAATAGATATCATCTAAATCATAGATAAAATTATCTCCTATCAAGCCAGTTTCTAAATCTACCTTATTAAATTGAGAGAGAAAGTCAACTACAAATTGAATTGCATTTATTTTTCCTTGCGCATCAATATTTAAACATTGTTTTATGGTACGGGTATATCCTGGTTGAGCAATTTCTGATTCTAAGTTTAGTTCTGGAGTATTGTATTTCATTAATATTGATATTACTTGGTCTCTTATTTGACTTGGCGTTTTTCCACTAGAGAAAATATCTAATAAACATTTAGCAATGATATCATTTTTATATTCTGCTGATTTTGGATCAGTACTTTTAAAAATATATACATAGTTTAATGTTTTTTCTAAAATATTTAATAAAGAACTATCTTTGACATCTAATAGCAGTGCTAAATCATCAACATCTAAAAAATATGGAGGAATTTTAACTAATTCAGAATTGGCACTTTTGGTATCGGTTGTATAAGTTTTTGTATGAATTCCTTGGATATTTTCCATCTTTGTTAGAGCACTATGATATTCTCCATATACATCAAATAAGATAATATGGGCACTTAATGGAATGGCTTCATTGTTATAATAGAAGATATTTTGAAGAATTCTTGCAACTCCACAAGATTTTCCAGTTCCAGTATTTCCGATAATGGCAAAGTGGTGGGAAAAAAATTCGTTCATATTCATCGTAATTTTATATCCATCATAGTTTACAGAGCTACCAAGAAGGATTGTTTGTTTGGACGCATAGTTTTGTGAACCAATAAGTAATTCTAGTTCTTGTTGATAAACTACGCGCGGAATTACTTCTGCACTAGGTATTTTTAAGATTCCATTATGAAAAATAGAATCACGTATTTCTCCTAGTAGTAGAATGTGAAAGGATTCTTTTGTTACTTTAATAATTTCCCCTACTACACTACGATTACTTTCAGGAAATACCACATGAATATTTAAAAAATTTGTTTGTACTTTTTGACTTAAATTTTCTACTATAATCACATTTTCTATCACATCTATTATTTTTCCAAACATAGTCTCACCCTATTTTCTTAGTTTATCATAATTTATGAAAAAAAAGAAGGTTATCCTTCTTTCTTAGAATATTAATCCACCAAGAATTATTGCAAGTAAAATATAAAGTATTAGTATGATGAAAGCACTGTTATAAAGGCCACTACCTCCACAGCAGTTATTTTCTTGTTTTTTGCAACAGCTCATGGGACACCTCCTTTAATTAAAGACTAAATGAATGCTCCTACAATTAAGATAAGTAAGATAAATAATACTAAAATGATTGCAGGTCCAAGTCCATTTTCACAACATTTATTCATAATTCTTTCCTCCTTTATTTGTCTTTTCATTTATATTGTATGGGAAATCTAGCAAAGAGTGCTTGTTTTTTGTCAGTAAATTTAGTGTATAAAAACACGATTTTTTTTAACATTTCAATATATTACATAATGTTTTAGAAATGATTATTGATTAGAATGGAAATTTTTTATCGTTTGGAACAAATTATAGCTAGCTTAGGTTAAAAAAAGTTTTCTTTTTCAATCCAATATAGATTCTAATTATTTTTTTCTCATCTAACAGTACTT
>CAOWNX010000062.1:0-228 GCA_948552115.1 uncultured Bacilli bacterium | reverse complement strand
AGGAGATGAGAAAATTACTTATTGGGAACTTACAAAAGTATAATGATATTCTTTCTGTATAATTTTGTTCTTAAAAAAAGAAAAATTTTTTCAAAATATGTGTTATAATACGTATTTGTGATGTTTATGTTTCAACATATTTTAGGCTTAATCATCGATCCAGATGGAAATTATCTTTCTTTTGGTAAATTGGATGACATAGATAATGACAAAGATAATGCTTATTTA